>JBDLHZ010000022.1:0-14742 GCA_039715135.1 Verrucomicrobiota bacterium | reverse complement strand
TGGCGAAGCCCATATCTTCGAATGGGAGATGCTTGAGCGTATTCAATGTTTGCGCCAGGTCGGTTTCGCCGTTTTTGAAGCGGTTGAGCAATTGTTCGATTTTGTCTATTTCCATTGTTTTGCCGGGGTTTGGGTTTTGTTTGGGATTTAGGGATTGGGAATTAGGATTTCCGTTTCCAAGGCGGTGTTCCGGGCAATAGAACTTTGAATTCTCGAATAAGCTTTTTTTGGTATTCAGCATCGAAACCTCCATCGAGGAAGCGGTCGTAGGCTTCGTCCATGAAACGTTGCCAGCTTTCGGTTTCGTGGCCGGGGTTGATCGGGAAAAAGTTGCAGCCGATGGCTTGGGCGGTGGCGAGGTCGCCGGGGGCATCGCCGACCATCAGGATGGCGTTGGCGGGATAGCGGTTGACGGCGGCCATGGTGAAATGGTCGATCTTGCCGCCCAGTTCGGGGCCGGCGATCACGGAAACATATCTTGCCAGGTCGTCGCGATGCCAGTCCTTGAGAAGGGCAATGGCCTGGGTTTGGGAAATAACGATGGCGTCGGAGTTTTCCGAAATCCGCTTCAACGCCTCTTCCGCTCCTTGAAAGGGTGGCGGGTCGGGCATCTTTTGGTCGATGTCCTTGTTTAGCTCGACACTCCATTCGCAGGCTTTGGCCAGCAGCTTGCTTCCGGTTCGCTCTGCCTCCGTTTTGATGGTGGCGTTGCTGAGCGGCTGGCCGGAATCGCAGAAGACCCGAAGGGCGGCCGGATCGGGAAGATCGGCCTTGTCGCGTGCTTCCGGCCAATCATTGAGCAATTCGAAGGTCTTGCAGAGGCCCAGAAACCGGTTAAGGCCGCGGAAGGTGGAGTAGAGGTAGATGAACTCGGCGGCGGCGCGCACCTGCGGCTCGATGGCCTCTAGCTTCCAGTGGCGGATGATTGCCGGGTGGAAAAAGTCCTTTTGCTTGATTTCCATGGTATCGAATACGCAACCATCGGAGTCGATGCCGACGAAGGTTTCGAACCTTGGGAGAAAGTTGATCAGGTCGTCTTTGGTGAATTCTTCCATATATAGGTTCCAATGGCTGGAAACAGTAGGTCGAGGCGTTGCAGGGGTCAAGCATGGAGCAGGGATTTGGTTGGATTTCCCATGTTTTTTTATCGTATCGAATGACGCGGTTCGTTAAATTCGGCAACTATATTACTAAATCCGAATAAACGAATAGAGGTTTTTTATGAGCAAAATACGAGTAGACCATGTTTTTACTTCCGAGTCGGTTTCCGAGGGACATCCGGACAAGGTATGCGACCAGATTTCCGATGCCATTCTCGATGCCTGCCTAGCGCAGGACCCGAAAAGCCGCGTGGCTTGCGAAACACTGACGACGACCAACCTGGTGGTCAATGCTGGTGAAATAACCTGTGCTGGCTGGGACAAGGTTGATCCCGAGGCGATTGCGCGCAACGTGGTGCGCGACATCGGCTACGACCGCGAAGAGCTGGAGTTTTGCGCCGATACGCTTGAATACATCAATCGCCTGCACGGGCAGTCGCCCGATATTTCGCAGGGTGTGACGGAGGGTGAAGGCCTTTTTGCCGAGCAGGGTGCGGGCGACCAGGGCATGATGTTCGGCTATGCCTCCAACGCCACCGAAGAGCTGATGCCGGCGCCGATTGCCTTCAGCCATCGCCTGCTTGATGAGTTGCAGAAGCTTCGCAAGGCGGGAACCATTTCGTATCTGCGGCCCGATTCAAAGTCGCAGGTATCGGTCCAGCACAGTGACGGCAAGCCGGTTTCCATCGATACGGTGGTGATCTCGCACCAAACCGACGATGTGTCGCTCGAACAAATCCGCGAAGATTTGATCAAGATCTGCAAGGATGTGCTGGCGCCGACCGGGCTGCTTACGGAAGAGACCGAATACTTCATCAATCCAACGGGTAAGTTTGTGATCGGCGGGCCGCACGGCGATGCCGGTCTGACCGGTCGCAAGATTATTGTCGACACCTACGGCGGCGTAGGAAGCCACGGTGGTGGCGCCTTCTCCGGCAAGGATCCGTCGAAGGTAGACCGCTCTGCGGCATACTATTCCCGCTATGCCGCCAAGAACATTGTGGCGGCCGGTTTGGCCGACAAGTGCGAAATCCAAGTGGCCTACGCCATCGGCGTGCCCAAGCCGCTGAGCATCAACGTCGACACCTACGGCAGCGGCAAGGTGGACGACCACCTGATCGAGGAAGTGCTCAAGGCAGGCGATATCTTCGATTTTCGCCCGAGTGCGTTGATCGCCGACCTCGGCTTGTTGACACCGAATGGATGGAGCTACCGCGACTCCGCGTCCTACGGCCACTTTGGCCGCCCGCAATTCCCGTGGGAAAAAACCGACAAGGTTGACGTGCTGCGCAAAGCCCTCAACCTGTAGGGCGGTTCCCGGTCTTTGTTGGTTTCATTCTCCATTTCCGGGGAAACACCGAAATCATGGAGCCAATACTGAAACGGTGTGGTACCGGCTTCCATTCCGATGGAGCCGGTTGCGCGCTCCCGCAGACGGGAAGCGCGCACTACACCTGTTCATCAACAGCTAACCACCTTTTCCCTGGCGATGGGCCATGAACCTTTTTTATGTTCGGCAGTCCCGCCTTGAAGAACCGGATGCATCGGGTATAGTCGTGCCGGTTTTTCAACATTTCCCGGACCATGGTTAACAAGCCGAAAACCGAACAGCTGGAAACGTATCTGCTCGATGTGATCGAGGGGCGGCGCGAGGGTAGAACCGTAACGATGTTGCGTGGGATCCTGCGGACGCTTTCATGGATATTTACCGTCATTGTACAAGTGCGTTTGTGGCTCTACCACCATCGCATTATCCGTCCAAGCACACTCGGTTGCCAGGTTATCAGTGTTGGAAACCTGACGGTGGGAGGTACCGGGAAAACCCCCGTGGTGGAGGTTTTTGCCCGCAACCTGCAACAGCAGGGGCGCAAGGTCGCCATCCTTAGCCGGGGCTACAAAAGCAAGGAGCTTCCGTTCCTGCAAAAGATGACCCAGCGCATCACCACGGGCAAAATCGAAACCCCGCCGCGCGTGGTATCCGATGGAAAGCGGCTTCTGCTCGATTCCCATACGGCCGGCGACGAGCCCTACATGCTTGCCTCGAACCTGCCGGAGGTATCGGTGGTGGTCGACAAGGACCGCGTGAAGGCCGGCAAATACGCCATCAAGGAGCTCGGCTGCGACACGCTGATTCTAGACGATGGATTCCAATACCTGAAGCTTGGCCACCGTCTGGACATCGCCTTGGTCGACCAGACCAATCCGTTTGGCGGAGGCCACCTGCTGCCCCGCGGGCTGTTGCGCGAGCCGATGCGCAACATCAAGCGAGCGGGCTTCATCTTCATCACCAAATGCACCGAAGGGGGTGCGCCTGAACTCAAGGACCACCTGCGCAGGTTGAATCCCCACGCCGAGATTTCCGAGTGCCGCCATGCCGCCAAATATCTCAAGAATGTCTTTGGCGAAACAACGTATGGCATTGATCGATTAAAGGGCATGAAGATCGCGGCGGTTTCGGGGATTGCCGTGCCTGAAAGTTTTGAAAATGCACTGCGCGAATTCGGTGCGGAAATTGTATACACGCGACGCTTTACCGACCATCACCGTTTTAGCCAGCAGGAAATCATCAATACCATCAACTGGAGCATCAAGCGTGGCGCCGAGGCCATCCTGACCACCGAGAAGGATGCCGTGCGCTTTCCCTTCGTCGACCGGCTGGATATCCCGATCCTCTTCATGCGTGTTGAAATCGAGATGTTTAGCGGGGAAGAGGAGTTCATGGACTGGATCGCCCGCATTTGCTTCAAATCGCCGCGCGAAAACGGAAAAGAAAAGGCGGCCGGTTAGGACGGCCGCCTCGCAACAAGAGGGGAAAGGAGAAAGAAACCCCTCTTTTGTGCCTAAGTTCGAATCTATTGACCCGGCTTTTCTTCCCGCGTTCAAAAAAAGCTCCGCAATAACAACCCGGACGCTTTTCTTCCTTGTCTATAAGCTTCTTGCAAAACCGCGGGCTAAAACCGTGATGGTGTAGCGCGTGCTTCCATTCTGATGGAGCACGCATCATTCCGGGCGGAAAGCACGCTCCCGCAGCCGGGAAGCGAGCACCACACCGGTAATAGGTTTTGCAAGCGGCTCCTATAGCTCATCTTTAAGCATGGTATTCCTGAATGGACTGGACATTCCAGTCGTTGCCGGCAACGTAGCGGATGGCCTTGGCCGTGGCGTGCGCACCGGATTCTGTGGTAACGATGGGAAGGCCGCGCAGGATGGCTTCGGAGCGGATCTTGATTTCGTCCACGCGGGCAACCGGGCCGCTGGGGGTGTTGACCAGCAACTGTACGCCGCTCTCCTTCATTAGGTCGATGATGTTCTTTCCGTCTTCGGCCAGCTTGTGGGTGAGCAATACTTCCAATCCGGCATTGTGCAGGGCCTGTGCCGTGCCTTCGGTGGCGATCAGCTTGAAGCCCAGCCCGGAAAACTCCTTGCCGACTTCAACGATCCAATCCTTGTCGCGATCCTTTGCGCTAAGAAAGACCGTTCCTTCGGTCGGCAATACCTGGCCAGCCGCGATTTGCGCCTTCCAGAAGGCCAGCTCAAAGTTTTTGTCGATGCCCATCACCTCGCCGGTGGATTTCATTTCCGGCCCGAGGATTGGATCGACACCCGCAAAGCGGTTGAACGGGAATACGGCTTCCTTGATGGCGAACCATTCAATCCTGGGTTCGAAGCCGACCAGCCCCAGTTCCTCGATCGTTTTACCCATGGCAATCTGTGTGGCAATGTTGGCCAGCGGCACGTTGGTCGCCTTGGAAACATACGGAACCGTGCGCGAGGCGCGCGGATTGACCTCGATGATATAGATTTCATCGTCCTTTACCGCGATCTGCGTATTCATCAGCCCTTTTACGTTAAGCTCAAGAGCCATGGCGGTGCAGGCGGTTTTGATGCGGCCAACGACATCGTCGCTCAGGGTGTAGGGTGGGATGGAGCATGCACTGTCGCCGGAATGGATGCCGGCTTCCTCGACGTGCTCCATTACCCCGCCGACGTAGACGTCTTTTCCATCGCAGATAATATCAATATCGACTTCGATGGCGTGTTCGAGGAAGCGGTCGATCAGTACCGGGTGATCCGGGCTGGCGGCAAAGGCCGCATTGACGAAGGGTTCAAGCTCCTCTTCCTCGTAGGCCACCATCATGGCGCGGCCGCCGAGCACGAACGACGGGCGGATCATGACGGGCAGGCCGATGCGTTTGGCGATGGCCTTGGCTTCGTCGAGCGTTCGCGCGGTGGCGGATTCCGGCTGCTTGAGCTCAAGCTTGTCGAGCAGCTGGCGGAAGAGCTCGCGGTCTTCGGCGGCAGCGATGCTCTTGGGCGAAGTACCTAGGATTGGAACCCCGGCTTCGAGCAGGCGGTCGGCCAGGTTGAGCGGGGTCTGTCCGCCCATCTGGACAATCATGCCGATCGGCTTTTCCGCTTCGTAGATGTTCATCACGTCTTCGAAGGTGAGTGGTTCGAAGTAGAGCTTGTCGGAGGTGTCGTAGTCGGTCGAAACCGTTTCCGGGTTGGAGTTGACCATGATGGCTTCGTAGCCCATCTCTCGCAGCGCCTTGACGGTGTGTACGCAGGAATAGTCGAACTCGATGCCTTGGCCGATCCGGTTGGGGCCGGAGCCGAGAACAATCACGCTCTGTTTTTCAGTCTGGCGCGTTTCGTCGAGATCGGCGTAGCAGGAGTAGAAGTAGGGGGTGGAGGCTTCGAACTCGCCGGCGCAGGTATCGACCAGGCTGTAGACCGGGATGATGCCCAGCTCCTTGCGGATCGCACGGATCTCGTTGCCGGTGCAGCCCCGCAGCACACCGATCTGCTCGTCTGAGAAGCCGTTTTTCTTGGCATGTTTCAGCAGATCGTAATCCAGCTCGGCAGCATCGGCGATTTCCTTCTCGATTTCAACGATCTGCAGGATCTGGTCAATAAACCACGGATCAAGGTAGGTCATCTCCTGGATCTTTTCGATGGTGTATCCCTTCTTGAGGGCAATCTTGATTGCGATGGTGCGCTCGGTGCAGGTGGTGTGCAGATAGTCGTCGAGCTTGGTTTCGTCAACCTTGGCTTCGGCCTTGTGGTCGAGGCCATCGACGCCGATCTCCAGCGAGCGGAACGCCTTCTGCAGGGATTCCTTGAAGTTGCGGCCAATGGCCATGGTTTCGCCGACCGACTTCATGCTGACACCGAGGCGATGGTCGGCTGACGGAAACTTTTCAAAGGTGAAGCGCGGTAGTTTGGTGACGACATAGTCGATGGACGGCTCGAAACAGGCCGGCGTTTCCTTGGTAATGTCGTTGGGCAGTTCGTCGAGCGTGTAGCCCGCCGCCAGCTTGGCGGCGAGCTTGGCGATCGGGAAACCGGTCGCCTTGGAGGCGAGGGCAGAGGAGCGCGATACACGCGGGTTCATCTCGATGATGGCCAGGCGGCCGGTCTCCGGGTGAATGCAGAACTGTACGTTGGAGCCGCCGGTTTCAACGCCGATGACCCGCAGTACCTTCAGGGAGGCATCGCGCATGATCTGGTATTCGCGGTCGGTGAGCGTTTGTGCCGGGGCAACGGTAATGGAGTCGCCGGTGTGGATGCCCATTGGATCCATGTTTTCGATGGCGCAGATGATGACGGCGTTGTCCTTCTTGTCGCGCATCACTTCCATCTCGAACTCTTTCCAGCCAAACACGGACTCTTCGAGTAGGACTTCGGTGGTCAGGCTGGCCTTGAGGCCGCCTTCGGCAATGTCCATCAACTCGTCCATGTTCTGGGCGATGCCGCCGCCGGTTCCGCCGAGCGTGAAGGAGGGACGAATGATGATCGGGAAATCAAGTTCTTCGGTGGCAACCCGTCTGGCCTCTTCAAGATCATGTACCTCGAAGCTTCTGAGTGTTTCAATGCCGGCTTCGGCCATGACCTGCTTGAATAGGTCGCGTTCCTCGCCGCGCATGATGGCGTCGTAATTGGCACCGATCATTTCAACGCCGTGTTTTTCGAGGATACCTTGCTCCACCAGCTTCATCGCGGTATTGAGCGCGGTCTGGCCGCCGAGGGTCGGGAGGATTGCATCGGGCTTTTCCTTGATGATGATCTTTTCGACCGCCTCGGGCGTGATTGGCTCGATGTAGGTGCGGTCGGCTGTGGCGGGGTCGGTCATGATCGTCGCCGGATTGGAGTTGATAAGGGAAACTTTATACCCTTCTTCCCGCAGCGCCTTGCAGGCCTGCGTTCCGGAATAGTCAAACTCGCACGCCTGACCGATCACGATCGGCCCTGAGCCAATGATTAGGATGTGGTGAATGTCGTCTCTTTTCGGCATAAGGTTTTCCTCAACGCAAAGGCGCAAAGAGCGCCGAGTTTCGCAAAGTATTTTTATAAATCGTTTACTATCCGGGTTATTCCCATTCAATTGTGGACGGTGGTTTGGAGCTGATGTCGTAGCAAACGCGGTTTACGCCGCGGACTTCGTTGATGATCCGGTTGGAGATGGAGTCCATGACCTCGTACGGCAGCTTGTACCAGTCGGCGGTCATGCCGTCGCGGCTTTCGACGGCGCGAACCGCCACGACATTCTCGTAGGTGCGGTCGTCGCCCATGACGCCAACGGTCTGGATCGGCAGGAGGACGGCGAAGTATTGCCACACGTCGAGGTGGTTTTCCATCTTCATGATTTCCTCGCGGACGCGCAGGTCGGCCTGCTGGAGCACCTCGATGCGCTCGGGTGTGATGTCGCTGATAATGCGCACGGCGAGGCCGGGGCCGGGGAAGGGCTGGCGATCGACAACGTAGCTTGGCAGGCCCAGTTCGCGCCCGACTTCGCGGACTTCATCCTTGAAGAGTTCGCGTAGCGGCTCGATCAGCTCGAACTGGAGGTCGTCGGGTAGGCCGCCGACATTGTGATGGCTCTTGATGGTGGCCGAGGGGCCGCCGATCGGGGAGACCGATTCAATGACGTCGGGGTAGAGGGTGCCCTGTGCAAGAAATTTAACCTTGTCGCTCAGGCCGCGTGCCTTTTCAGCGAAGACATCGATAAAGGTACCACCGATGATCTTGCGCTTTTCCTCTGGGTCGGAAACACCGGCTAGCTTGTCGAGGAAAAGGTCGCCGTCACGCGCGACGGTGAGGTCGATTCCGAAGGCGTTGCCGAAGAGCTCCTCAACGTCTTCGGTTTCCCGGTAGCGCATGAGGCCGTTGTCGACATAGACGCAGTGGAGCTGGTCGCCGATGGCTTTGTGGAGCAGGGCGGCCACGACGGAGGAGTCGACCCCGCCGGAAAGGCCGAGCAGCACATGGTCGTCACCGACGGTTTTGCGCACTTGCTTGATGGTGTGTTCGACAAATTTGGACATTTCCCAGTCGCCGGAACACCCGCAGATTTCAAAGGCGAAGTTCCAAAGCATTTCCTTGCCTTGCGGGGTATGAACGACTTCGGGGTGGAATTGGACCCCGAAAATATTGCGGCCGAGATCCTGCATGGTGGCACAGGGGCAGTTGTCGGATTCGGCAACAATCTCAAAGCCATCCGGCATGGCTTCGACCTTGTCGCCGTGGCTCATCCAGACTTGCAGGTCGGGATCGAGACCCTTGAAGAGGGGGGAATTCCCGGTGATCTGCATCATGGCCTTGCCGTATTCACGTTTTAGGCCGGGTTTAACCGATCCGCCGAGGGCGTGGGCGGCGAGTTGCATGCCATAGCAGATTCCAAGGATTGGAATTCCGAGTTCGAACAGGGCGGGATCGCACTTGGGTGAATCGTTGTCCGGCACGCTGCAAGGCCCACCGGAAAGGATGATCCCCTTCGGCGCGCGTGCCTTCAGCTCTTCAGCCGAAGTGTCGAAGCGGATGATTTCGCAGTAGACCTTCTGCTCGCGGATGCGCCGCGCAATCAGTTGCGTGACCTGCGAGCCGTAGTCTAAAATGGCAATCCATTCGGGGTGGTTCATGATTCGTCTTTCCTTCTGTAATTCGTAACGGGTAATGCGTAATCGAACATATCACAAAATGTGATATGTTCAGTCGGAGTCCCTCTTTGTTTTATATTCAGGAGTTTCTTCTGCCACGGCACTCAGCGGTGTTTTCTTTGATTCAAAATAAATAGGGAAGTCCTCAAGGTGGTCAAGTGAGCGCAGGTCAATGTCGATGTCCAGATTTTCCCAGCGAAGATGGAATCCGTGGGAGAGGGTGGGGTGCATCAACTCTTCAACCGTTGCTTTTCCGAGACACGGGAATTCGCTGAAAGGAATCGCATATTCCTTCTTCCCGTCGAAAACCCAAACCGCGAAAGGGGTGATGTTTTCAACACTTATGGACTCGGTTCCACTCATGGATAATTTCCTCTTGGCGTTCCTCTATGATTCTCTTCAGCTTGTTGATTTCTTTTGATTTGAGCTTAATGGCCTCGGCCAGCTCGATTTTTGGTTCCATCCAGAATTTGGCTTCGCCGTCTGGTGTTTGAACATGGATGTGCATCCGGGGCTCTTCGCGCGTGAAAAAGTGGAATCTCGCGTTTTTATGCCGGAATATCGTTGGACTCATTCAGCATCCTCTCTGGCTTTATATTGGGGGGCTTTTTCCGCCACCTTGTAGATTCCGTGACCAGTGCTCTGTCCTGGATGGAACACAAACTCTTCCATGTTTGCCTGTTCCTTCGCGTGTTCAATGGTCATGCTGACTAGTTTTCCGCCAGAGTCGAATTCAACCAATGTGTTTTCGTTCAAATCCCGTGTTTCTTCGACCATGTTTTCGCTGAATTCAAGCAGCAGAGTGTCAGTATCTGAAAAGTATTCAATTTTCATCGCGTCTCTCCCTGAATGACCTATCAAAAAAGGCATTGTGGACAGTTTCCCCATCCTCAAGCAATATTATCCGCAAATAACGGTTTTCAGCTTCTTCTATCTTTCCCCAACGGCGGATTCTCCCATCAGCTTGTATTTCCTCTTGCTCAGGATTTTTGGCAACACGTTGAATCCATTCCAAGCGGATGCCTTTTCTGTCTTTCCGCTTGCGCGTGTGCAGAAAATACTGCGTGCATTTCATCTAGTTCCTGTTTTCCTTTATAAAGCTGCAATGGCTTTTGCCTTGCTGATGTCAAACTCGTAGCGATCTTCATAAATTCGTGAAGGCAGAAACGCGCTTTGAGTATTTAATACCAAGGGTCTCAGAGGATATCACATTTTGTGATATCCTCATGATCTCCTCGCGGGTCAGTTCGAACATGAAGTCGCTTGGGAAGCGTTTTTCATTCCGTTTGACTGCTTGATTGAGAACTCGTGTTTCAACGCCATAAAGTGCCGCCAGATCCCGGTCCAACATCACTTTTTGGCTGCGGATCAGGTAGATCGCTTGTTCGACACGTTCCAAGGGAACTATGGATACCTCTTCACTCATGCGGTTTTTTTCTTCATTAAATCAATGAATTCCTCGAAGAGGTAGAATGGGTCGTGGGGGCCGGGGGCGGCTTCGGGATGGTACTGCACGCAGAAGAGTGGCTGCTGCTTGTGCTTGAGGCCGGCAACGGTGTTGTCGTTGAGGTTGACATGGGTCACTTCGGCGACATCGGCATCGACGGAATCGGCATCGATGCAGAAGCCGTGGTTGTGCGAAGCGATTTCGACCTTGGTGGTGCGCAGGTCCTGGATGGGCTGGTTGCCGCCGCGGTGCCCAAACTTGAGCTTGAAGGTCTCGGCACCAAGTGCGCGGCCAAGCATCTGGTGGCCGAAGCAGATTCCAAACATTGGAACTTTTGATTCGATTAGATTGCCGACCAGATCCGTGGTCTCCGGCGCGCCGGCGGGGTCGCCGGGGCCGTTGGAGACAAAGATGCCGTCGGGGCTGGTCGCGAGAATCTCTTCCGCATTCGAGTTGTTGGGGTAGACGGTGCATTCGCAACCGAGATCGTCGAAGATCCGCAGCTGGTTCAACTTGATGCCGCAGTCGATGACCGCCACCTTATAAGAGGCATCGGCCTTGCCACCTTCGGGCCAGACATATGTCGAGTCGATGGTGACTTCGGATGCGAGGTCGCGGCCAACGAGGCCTTCGGATGCCTTGGCCTTTTCAATCAAGCTGTCCTTGTCGAGATCCTCGGTGGAGACAACGCATTTCATGGCGCCCTTGTCGCGGATATGCAGGGTGATGGCGCGGGTATCGACATCGTCGACGCCGATCTTGCCGTTCTCTTCGAGGTATTCGGCCAGCGATTTGGTTGCGCGCCAGTTGCTGTGGATGCGCGAGCATTCGCTGACCACCAGCCCTTGGGCAAAGATGCCGCGCGACTCCACATCCTCGTCGTTGATGCCATAGTTTCCAATGAGCGGATAGGTCATGGTGACGATCTGGCCGTGGTAGGATGGGTCGGTCAAAATCTCCTGATAACCGGTCATCGAGGTGTTGAAAACCAGCTCGCCAAAGAATTCGCCGGATCCGGCAAACGCACGGCCTTCAAAGCAGGTGCCGTCTTCAAGTGCAATAATCGCTTTTTTCATCATATTTCCCGAAATATTCCGCCGTAACCGCCCCTAGTTTTTCAAAATTCGGAATATCATCCATGTCGTGCGCTTCCCTTGCAACCCTATAAATCCGAGAAATATTTTCCAGCCCGTGAAACGGCGGTTTTTGGGCCGGAAATCCTGTACTTGACCTGATCGGGCAAGCCCCATACACTACGCCCTCATTTTTGGGAAAGCTCCCGGTTGGGAGCCAGTTATCAGGAAAAGGTTATTTGTTACCGGGGAGTAGCCGCACACCTTTACTGATAGCTAATAACGGATAACCGATAACTGAAAAACAAATAACAAAAACGGAGTTTTCTATGAGCGACGAGGTAAAAGCGGAAGAAACACAGGCGCGTGCGACGCATGCCCTGATCTTTGAACTGGAGTATGTGGCTGCCAGGAAGCGTCACGTGGAGTTCACGGCCATCAAGACTGCAGCCAAGACCAAAGGCGTGGAGCTTACGCTGGTGTCGTTTGCGCGCTCGGGCATGTCGCCGGTACCTCGTGCGGCCATTACCAGTGTGCTGAAACAGGCCGGGAAAAAGGCCGACGCCATCGAAAAAGCCGTGGCATCGGTTGAAAAAGAAGTGACGGCCTATTGCAAAAACGATGCAGAGCTGGACAAGGGACTTGAAAAGCTGGTCAAGGCGGTTCAAAAAAAGGAAATTCCGGTTCTGGCCTTCACCGCGTTGCCTGAAGCCGACGCCGTTGCGTTAATGGATAAGCTGGGGCTCTCCGAAATGGGTGTTGAGCTAATCATTCCCGATGAGGTAAAGGAATCTTTCCCGCGCGCCGACAGCTGGCTGAAAATGCTCAAGAAATGCGACAAGGAAGATGCCACCCTGGTTGCCGTGGTATCGTCGCAGATTGCCTGCAAAGGTGGCCTGACCGCTGGCGCGGCCTGCATTGCCGTGCCGGATGAGTATACCGCATTCCAGGACTTTAGCGGTGCCAAGATGGTGCTCGATTCGCTCAGCGATGTAAAACCGAATGAAATCCTCGATCTGACCCTGCGCATGTAGGCGACGGGATTTTATACTAAAGGCGCCCGTTCGAGGGCGCCTTTTTTGTTCAGGAAGGAGAAGCAGATGGCAAAACCAGGCGAAGCGTTGGAACGGCTGCTGGGCATTATCAGGAAACTTCGCGGTCCGGACGGTTGCCCGTGGGATCGGGAGCAGACGCTGGAAACGATGAAGTCGGGGCTGATCGAAGAGGCGTACGAGGTGATCGATGCCATCGAGAGCGGGGATTGCTCCAGCCTAGAGGAGGAACTTGGCGACCTGCTGCTGCAAATCGTTTTCCAGAGCCAGATTTGCGAGGAGGACGGGCATTTCGAGTTTTCCGATGTGGCTACCGCCATTGCCGACAAGCTGGAGCGCCGCCATCCGCACGTGTTTGGCGAGGTGGAGGTTTCTGGCGCGGGCGAGGTGTTGAAAAACTGGGATGCCATTAAAAAGGCGGAAAAGCAGGACGGCGACCAGCCCGCCTCGATTGTGTCCGGCATTCCCCGGCATCTTCCGGCGCTGCAAAAGGCCCACCAGGTGCAGAAGCGCGCGGCCCGTGCCGGATTTGACTGGATCCACATCGACGATGTGCTCGACAAGCTCCACGAAGAGATCGCCGAGGTGAAGGAGGCGATCAACCGGAACCACGAAGAGGATATCCGCGACGAGCTTGGCGACCTGCTTTTTTCCGTGGTAAACGTCAGCCGCTTCCTTGGGCACAATCCCGAAGAGCTTTTGAACCACAACATCAAGAAGTTTGTCCGGCGATTCCAGTCCGTGGAGGAAAAGGTCCATGCCGCCGGACGGGATTTCAAGGAATGCACGCTGGATGAACTGGATGTTTTCTGGAACGAGGCGAAAGCTGGTGAAACTTGAACCACAGATGAACGCGAATGGACACGGATGTTTTACTGGCAACGAATGTAGGAAAAGCAACGAATCCCTATTCCCCAATTCGCTGCTTTACATTCATTCGTTGCTATTATCCCTTATTCTGTGGTACGCGGAAAAGCCTGGGATGGGAGTGGGCGTAAATGTTCAAGGGGAGTTGGATGGATAGGAAGGAAACACGCAGGATCAATCCCATTGCGCACATCACTCTGGTTTTGGTGCTGCTACTGATTGTCTTCGAGGGACTCGTGATCCTTGGCGCGTTGGAGCTGAAGGCGCAAACCGTGGCAAAACATGCCCCGTGGGCATACGAGCCATTCCTGAAGCTCGTCGGTGAACATCCTGAATCGGCCCCGCGCTGGGCTTCTGTCGAGGAACCCGAAGAAAATGAGGCACTTGAGGCAACTATGGTTGGAGTGACAGGGCTTGAGCCTTCGGCTATTCCGGTGTTGGTCGAAACCAACGAAGCGGTGCCTGCAACCAACATGATCATCGAAGCGACCGTTCCGCTGGAGGTCGAGTCCGAACCTGTTCCGGTCGCCGCACCAACCAACGCACCTCAAGAGATCGTTCCCGTCGGTTGATTGTCGGTTTTGGAAAACAGTAGCCGGGGTCGGCGATCCCGGATCTTTTGAATTGTTCTCTCCTTGCATATATACGGGATCATCCACCGCCTCCAACCCGCTACGCCAAGGCTTCGCAGGTCAAGAGGCTATGGCGGGACAAGCCGATCCCGCCTGCAATATTGAATTATCACACTTTAAGAGGTGTGATAATGACCCGGCCTGCTTGATTATAATAAGGGTTTTCATGCACATGTCGACGGGGGAAACAAGGCAAGAACTTCGAGAAACGCTCGTCTACGATCCTGATCCTTCATCTGGATCGCCAATGCTGGGTTCGACAGAGCGGGATCGCCGATCCCGCCTACAGTAAAGCGTCGGTTAAGTCCGCTCGAAGCGGACGACGCTTTCGACGTGGTTGGTCTGCGGAAACATGTCGATGGGCTGGCAGGAGAGGAGCCGATATTGACCTTCTTCGCAGAGCATTTGACCGTCGCGGGCGAGCGAGGCGGGGTTGCAACTGACGTAGACGATGGCGGTCGGCGCGATCTTTAGCAGCATCTTGACGGCCTTGGGATTCATTCCGGCGCGGGGTGGATCGGTGATGACAACGTCGGGGTGGCCGAATTCGCACATCTCCTCTTCAATATGCTTGATGTCCTTGAGGTCGATCTGAATGAATTCGCAGTTGTCGACGTTGTGGCGTTTGGCGTTT
>JBDLHZ010000021.1:0-14780 GCA_039715135.1 Verrucomicrobiota bacterium | reverse complement strand
CTGCGCACCATCGGCCTGCCCGGCAAGGCGTTCATTCCGATGCTCGTCGGCTTTGGCTGCAACGTGCCCGGCATCATGGCCACGCGGACGCTTGAAAGCCGCCGCGACCGCATTCTGGCCATTTTGATGAATCCGTTCATGTCGTGCGGCGCGCGCCTGCCGGTCTATACCTTGTTCGCGGCGGCCTTCTTCCCGCAGCGCGGGGGTATCGTGATCTTCGCCATCTACCTCATCGGGATCGCCCTCGCCGTCATGACCGGCCTGCTCTTCAAAAGCACCCTGTTGCGCGGCGAGGTTTCCAGCTTTGTGATGGAGCTTCCGCCATACCATCTGCCCACCTTCAGCGGCGTGATGTACCACACCTGGCACCGCCTCAGCTCCTTCCTCGTCAAGGCGGGACAGATCATTCTGATCATCGTTGCCGTACTCGGCTTCCTCAACTCGCTCGGTACCGATGGCTCGTTCGGCAACAACAACTCCAAGGATTCCGCGCTCAGTGCCATGAGTCGCGCCGTCACCCCCGTCTTCCGCCCCATGGGCATCCGCGATGAAAACTGGCCGGCCACCGTCGGGCTATTCACCGGTATCTTTGCCAAGGAAGCCGTGGTCGGAACCCTCGATTCCATCTATGCCCAGGTGGAAGCCCGGGGAGAAGCCGTTGCCGGCGAGGCCGAAGAGGAATTCGATTTCTGGCAGGGCATTATCGATTCCTTCGCCGCCATCCCTGCTGGATTCGAAGGCTTCTTCGATGGGCTAAAAGACCCGCTCGGGCTTTCCGGTGCGCTTGAGGAAGTGGACGAAGCGGAGCAGTCGTCCTACTCCACCATGGTTGCCCGTTTCGGGGAGCATGGTGTGAAGGCCGCCTTTGCCTACCTGCTTTTCATTCTCATCTACGCCCCGTGCGTCGCCGCCCTGGCCGCAATCTACCGCGAAATCGGCCTGCGCTGGATGCTCTTTTCCGTGAGCTATCTAACGATTCTTGCGTGGGTCGTCTCCACCTCCTACTTCCAGCTTTCCATCTTCACCGTCAATCCATCCGCCTCCGCCGCATGGCTCGGTCTGTGCGTCGCTATTCTGGCCGCCTTCTACATCGCCTTGCGGATGGCCGGTAAAAAATCAATTGGCAGCGAATGAATGTAAAGCAACGAAGATTAGTGGAGCAGATTCGCTGCTTTACATTCATTCGTTGCAATCCATTCCATTTGAAATGGAGGGGTTATGCTTAGTTCAATCGTCAAGTTGCTCAACGAACGCGGCACGCTTTCCGTTCAGGAGATAGCGCTGGCGCTCAAGGTTGATTCCAGCGCCCTGCACCCCATGCTCGAAATGCTTGAGCGCAAAGGCAAGGTCGAGAAAATGGAGCTGCCCTGCAAAACCGCCTGCGCCGGCGGCTGCACCAAGTCCGACTCCATGATCTACTTTCGGTTGAAACTGGAAACTTGAAATTTGAAACTTGAAAACCACGGTCGGGAGTTCAGTCTTTTCAGGTTTCAGGTTTCAGGTTTCAGGTTTCTAAACGTAGCGTCCCAATTCTTGAAGACGGGTTCGAGGCCCTTGGCGCGGAGCATTCCGCAGAATTCGGGAATGTTGCGGTTGTCGCTGATCTCGAACTGTTCGGTCGATTCCTCCGAATCGTCGCTGTAGCCACCGACGGTGGTTTTGCTCGCGACGCTCATTTTCGAACTGCCCAGCCCGGCCATGCCGTCGCGCACGCGGCGCGGCTCGCGCGTCGATAGCACCAGCGGGATTTCCGGCAGGCAGATGCGCAGGGCAAAGATGTATTGCGCCAGCATCCGCTCGTCGACCGGATGGTCGGGCTCGAAGCCGCCGAGCTGCGGCTGGATGCGCGGGAACGAAATGGATACCCCCGCCTGCCAATAGGTTTTCAACAGATGTTTGGCGTGGCGGTAGGTACAAAGCAGGTCGAAGCGCGGGTCGCCGAGTCCGAGCAGCGCGCCGATGCCGATGGTGCGCATGCCGCCACGCAATGCGCGTCCAGGCGCTTCCAGCCTTTGGAAATAATCGCGTTTGTCGCCCCAGCGGTGCATCCGCTCGTAGATTTCCGGGTCGTAGGTTTCCTGATAGAGCGTCACGCCCGTGCAACCGGCATCGGCCATCTGGCGGTATTCGTCTTCCGCCATCGGGAATACTTCAATGTTCACGTTGTGGATATATTCGGCGGCGATGGCGACGCAGTCGCGCAGGTAGGGGAGGTCCGCTTCCGGCATGCGCTCGCCGGTCAGCAGCACCAGCTCCTCAAGATGCATCTGCTTGATCGCTTCCATCTCGTGGCGCAGGTGTTCCTTGTCGAGCACTGTCCGCGTTGCGCGGCGGTCGGCGGCGATTCCGCAGTAGAGGCAGCCGCCGTTGCAGAAGTTGGAGAGGTAGAGCGGAGTGTAGAGCTTGATCGTTCGGCCGAAGTGGCGGCGCGTAATCGCCTGCGCGCGCTGGGCCATGGGTTCCAGCCATTCCGCCGCCTGCGGCGACAGCAGGGCGGCCAGCTCGCGCTCGTTCGGGTCGGCGCAGTTGATGGCGCGTTCGACCTCGCGCGCGGTGTATTCGCGGTCGAGCCAGAGTTCGGGATTCAACCAATCGGGGAGTTTTTGCATAGGACGAATAAGTCGTATTAGACCTATTTCAAAAATGAGGTTAGGGGACTCGTTGCGACGGCGACTTCAGAGGTGGGCATAAGGCCGGCGTTGTAGGCAGAGCGTCCGGCGTCGACGCCGGTTTTGAAGGCGGCGGCCATGGCGGCGGGGTTTTCGGCGGCGGCGATGGCGCTGTTGACAAGCACGGCGCCGCACCCCATCTCCATGGCGCAGGCGGCTTCGGACGGGGCGCGCAGGCCGGCGTCGACGACAACCGGAATATTGGCATCGCGGATGATGATCTTGATCATTTCGGCGGTGGACAGCCCCTTGCCGGTGCCGATGGCCGCGCCGAGCGGCATGACCGCTGCGCAGCCGACATCTTCGAGCCGCTTGGCCAGAACCGGGTCGGCGGGGATGTAGGGCAGCACGAGGAAGTCCTGC
The DNA here is from genome assembly GCA_039715135.1 of Verrucomicrobiota bacterium. Lineage (GTDB taxonomy): Bacteria > Verrucomicrobiota > Kiritimatiellia > Kiritimatiellales > Pontiellaceae > Pontiella. The sequence continues at coordinate 11,748 of JBDLHZ010000021.1, read as the reverse complement.
TTTACGAGTTCGATGGCGGCTTCATGGGTTTCGATCGGATCGGGCAGCAGGTGGTGCGGGTTGGGGTGGATTTCGAGCTTCACGATCGGGCTTTTGCTCAGTTCGCGGCCGAGCAGTGCGGCGCGCACGGCCTCCTTGGCGTTCATCGCACCGGAGGTGTTGGGCATAAGCCGTACGTTCTCGAGCTCTGAGAGCGGGCCATACAGATCATCCTCGGCCTGCTCGCGGTTGAAGCGGCGCAGCGCCACGGTCACCAGCTCGGTGCCGGAGGCCTTGACCGCTTCGATCATCGCCTGCGTGCTGGAAAACTTTCCGGTTCCGAGGAACAGGCGCGAACCCAGCTCCTGGTCACCGATCTTTAAATTATCACATGTCATGGCTTATCCTTCGAAATTCACTATTCGACATTAGATTGCTCGCTTGCTCTCAATCATGTTCTGCGGTTCACTATCCGCCTCCCACGAAGACGAGCATTTCGACTTCGTCGTTTTCATTCAAGGTTGTGGCTTTCCAATCATTGGACGGCACTATTTCGCCGTTGACCATCAAGGCTGTGTGCGCCTTGTTCGCGCCTAGTTCTTCGAGTAGGGCATCGATGCTACCGCTGCCCAGATGTTCGTGCGGCTCGCCGTTCACAGTCAATTTCATTCTTTTCTCCAGACCGCCCCGAAGCTTCGGGGCGGCTATAACAAAAAAGCGCCCCGAAGCTTCGGAGCGCTTGAAAATGCATCAAACTCTCCCTTGCGCCGGCATGATCCGGATCAGGTTCAACGGGTATGATCTCAGCACGTTCCATTCTTTGGATCGGCACCCCGGGTGACTTGGCGCGGAGGTTGCCAGCATGGGGGCGGGAAGTAAAGCTGGAAAACCATGCCGGGGTGCGGCACTATCCCCCGCTTATGAAGATTTGCGTGCTATTGCCGGGGAAGATCAAGCCGAAGGTGCTGTCGGCGGCGCAGGAGGAATATGCCAAGCGGCTGAAGGCGTTCGGTGTCGAAATCGCGGAATACAAGGATGAAAAGGTTTCTTCCCGTACGCCGGAACAGACGAAGCAGGCCGAGGCGGAGCGGATCTTCAAGCTGCTGAAGGAGGGCGACTATTTGGTCGCCTGCGACGAGCGAGGGGAAAAGATTCAAACCCTGGAGATGGCGGAACTGCTCAGGGCATCGCGCCAAGGCGCGGCTCCGGTAGCAGGGAAACGCCGGATGGTGATTGTGGTCGGCGGTGCGCTCGGCCTTGCGGAAACCATCCGGCAGAGAGCCGATGCGGTGTGGTCGTTGTCGTCGCTGGTAATGGCGGGAGGTGTTGCGCGGATTGTTTTGCTTGAAGGAATCTACCGGGCGTTTACAGTGGTTGATAACCATCCATATCACAACGAATAGAGGAGAACAGTGGAGAGTTTTAAACCCATATTGATGAGTGTGCTGAGTCTGGCCTTTGTGTGCGCCACGCATGCAGAGGAGGGCGGTGACCCGTGGGAAAAGTTCGTGCCCCCGCCGGACAGCGAGTTCGACTGGGTTCAGCTTCCTTCCGGCGAGTGGCTTAAAGGCGAAGTGAAGGTGATGTACAACTACACCTTGGAATTTGACAGTGATGAGCTCGACCTGCAGAAGCTGGATTTCGAGGACATCAAGCAGTTGCGCACCTGTTGCCCGTTGGAGGTGATGGTTGAGCGGGAAAGGCGGGATATGGAGCTGGTGAAGGGGCTTGTGGCAATGGATGCCGGCAAGCTCGTTGTTGAGGGGAAGAATGGACGCAGAGAGATCCCGCGCGAAAAGGTTGTGTCGCTGGCCAGCGGAAGCAAGAACGAGCGCGATCGCTGGAGTGGAAGTGTTTCGGTGGGTGTAACCATGCGCGGGGGAAACACCGAGACGATGGATGTCACCACAATGGCGGATGCACAGCGCCGGACGGCCAGAACCCGGTTTGTTGCGGACTATATTGCGAATTATAGCGAAGCCCAGACGGCGGATGCAACGGGAGTCAAGAGCACCGATAAAACCGCCGACAACCAGCGTCTTAGCGGGTATTTCGATTGGTTCCTCACCAGCCGTCTCTACTGGCAGGTGCTGAATGTGGAATATTATAGCGATTCCTTCGTGAACATTGACGGGCAATATTCCGCCTCGACCGGGATGGGCTATGACTTTATTCGCTCGGGGCGTACCGAGTGGACGGTCATGGCCGGCGTCGGCTATCAGGAAATGCGGTTTGATGTGGTGGATGCCGCCGCCGGCGATCCGAAGAGCGCCGATTCGGCTTTCGGAATGATCGGCACCCGTTTGGATTACGATATTACGGGGGATATTGAATTTGTCTACGACTACAGTGCGCGCTTCCTGAGCAGGGATAACGGGAAGTATACGCACCACATGATTGCAACCCTTTCGGTGGAATTCTGGGGCGACTTCGATCTCGATGTCTCGGCGATTTGGGATCGGCTTGAGAAGCCTGCCGATAGTCTCGATGCCGGAGGCAATCTGTATACACCGGAGCAGGACGACTATCAGCTGGTTGTCGGCCTCGCCTACGATTTTTAGAAAGGGGAACCTATGGATCTCAACAGTTGGCTAAAAGAGCAGATGGTTTCGGCCGAGGTCTACGATGCCGACAGCCTGATCGACTGTTTTCTGGACGAGATGGAGAAGGGGCTGAACGGCGAGGCCAGCTCGCTGGCGATGATTCCTGCTTATGTCGGCACCGAAGGCAAGGTTCCGCCCGGCAAGCCGGTTGCCGTGATCGATGCGGGAGGAACCAACCTGCGCATTTGTATTGCCACGTTCAATGAAGCGGGTGGAATCGAACATTCCAGCTTCAGTAAACAGCCGATGCTCGGGCGTGACCATGAAATCACCGCTGCTGAGTTCTACGCCGTTCTGGCCGATGCCCTCGAACCGCTGAAGGACGAGTTTGAACAGATCGGCTTCTGTTTTTCCTATCCGGCCACCATCCTCCCGGATTTTGACGGCCGCTTGTTGCATTGGACGAAAGAGATCAAGATTCCGGAGCTGGTTGGCAAGCATATTGGTGCCGGGTTGCTTGATGAGCTGGAAGCACGCGGCATTTCCGGCAAGCAGGTCGTTGTACTCAACGATACGGTCGCAACATTACTGGCTGGCTTGGCGCAGGGACAGTCCTTCAACGCCTCGTCCTATATCGGCTTTATCCTTGGCACCGGAACCAACACCGCCTACGTCGAGTGCAATGAAAACATCGGCAAGCTGGACGGCTATCTGGGCAAGGGCGCGCAGGTCATCAATGTCGAGTCGGGTGGGTTTTCCGCGCTCAAGCGCGGCGCCCTTGACATGCAGTTTGATGCCCGCAGCGAGAATCCCGGCGGGCATATCTTCGAAAAGGCCATTTCCGGCGTCTATATGGGATCGCTCGCATTGGAACTGCTTCAAGCCCTGGCATTCGATGGTGTTTTTTCCGATGGGGGTGGCGCGGCACTCTCCATCATGAAGGATCTTTCCACCATCCACATCGACAATCTGACCATAGGGAACGGCCGCGATATCGGCGTGCTTGGATCGGAGGCCTTCACGGATGCCGATCGCGAAATCATGAAGACGGTGTTCATGGCGGTGGTCGACCGCGCCGCGTTGCTGACCGCGGTAAACATTATCGCCGCCGTGGTGAAGAGCGGAGCCGGAAAGGATGCCGCCCGCCCGGTGTGCGTCAATATCGACGGCTCCACCTACTACAAAACCTACCAACTCGCCGACAAGGTGCAGGCCTATCTGGGGGAATTGCTCGCTGCGCACGGGCTACACATCCGCTGCATCCAGGTAGACGACGCACCCATCACCGGTGCGGCCATCGCCGGGCTTACGACGTTTTGATGAGTGTTGTAGCCGGGGGTGGTGACCTATCTATTATACGCGTTTACGGGGAAGGCTCCTTTGTAGTGTTCTCGAAGCGAAGTGGAGAGAATTCCGAGCGCACAGGGAACCTCTCCACGATGCTTTGAGGGAACTACAAAGGAGTACGAAGGTTCCGCACGCGATTTCCGGGAATTTCCACATGCGTTATCCGATGCATGCTGGCGGAAACCCTTTAAGTGGGATTAAAATGGTGTGTGGAAAATTTGCGTATAATAGATAGGTCACCGCCTCCACCTACAACCACATCCGGACGATCCTGCGGATCATCCCGGAAAGGTTCGATCATCATTGGGCCATGACCTGCCCCTAGGTTTGCCGGGGTTTTCAGGCATTGGTTCAGGAAGGTCTTGGCGATAACGATGGCTTTGGGGATTTCCTGTCCAAGCGCAATGGCCGAGGCGATGGCGGAGGAGAGAATGCAGCCCGTCCCGTGCGTAGCCGCTGTTTCAATGCGCGGGCTAGAGAGCCACATCGACTGCCTGCCGTCTGTCCAATAGTCGCGGCACTCGCCGCCCTCCGCATGGCCGCCTTTGATCAGCACCGAGCCCACTCCCATTTCCAGCACACGTTCGGCTGCCGCCTCCACGGTTTGGAAACCTTGTCCAACAAGGGTCTTCACCTCCGGGAGATTGGGCGTCAAAACATCAACGTTCGGAAAGACCCCCTGGATGAGGATGTCGCGTGCTTCGGGATCAAGCAGGTTGGAGCCGGAAGTTGATTTTAAAATAGGATCACAGACGAGAAGAGGCTTCACGGTTGATCCGGAGCTTCCCTTCCCGCATCCCGCATCCCGCATCCCGTATCGTTCCAGAAAATCAGCGATGATTTCGCAGGATTCCGCGTTGCCCAGCATGCCGGTCTTGATTGCGGACGGGAATAAATCATCTTCCAACGCCTGGAGCTGTGCGCGGAGCATGGTCGGCGAAACGGGTTCCAAGGATTGGACGCCGAGCGTGTTTTGCGCCGTGATGGCGGTGATGGCGGAGCAACCGTGCACGCCGAAGGCATTCATCACCTTCAGGTCGGCCTGAATGCCCGCACCGCCACCGGAGTCGGAGCCGGCGATCGTCCAAGCAATAGGAACAGGGTTTGAGATTGGGGGTTGGAGGTTGATGGCTATCCTCAATTAAGACTGTCGGAGACCCACAAATCGAAAATCAAAAATCGGCAATCAAAAATCTAATACGCTCCCGTTTCTTCGGGGAAGTGGAAAATGGTTTCATCCTTGCGGGCGTAGCCGACTTCGTGCGCTACTTTCTCCACAAAGGCGGGGTCGTTTTTGAATCGCCGGATATTGTCCTTGGTTTCACGTTCTGCGGAAAGAGTGACATCAATCCGCTGCTGATAGCTGTCTACAGTGTTCTGGTAGGCCTGCATCTGCTTCACCTTGGGGGTGAAGGCCAGCACGATGCCAACACCGGCCATAATGCCGACAGCGACCAGCACAATGCGGTTAATCAAATTCCAATATTTTTCCGTCTGTTGCATGGTTGCGTGATCCGGGATGCGAGATACGTGATTGGGGGGAATATAGCGCGAATTGTTGAATCAACAAGCCCGTTTTGAAGCCCTAATTTCTTCAGCCTTCATTTATTTCGGCTGATCCGCCTGTGGCGGAAAATCCTAAACAAGCTTCAATTCCACAAAGGCGGAATGTTCAAAACCGATGCGCGGAGGGTTGCCGCCTTCCAGTTTGAGGCATTGGTTCTTTGATGTTTGAGTATTGTTTAGGATTTCGAAATTGGAGTTTAGGATTTGCACGAAGAAGGGCGACCCAAAGGCCGCCCTTTTTCGTCAGCACATCAATGCTGATTATGCATCACCGTAGCGGCTGTCGGAACCGAGCATTTCCTCGATGCGCAGCAGCTGGTTGTACTTGGAGATGCGGTCGGAACGGCTGAGCGAGCCGGTCTTGATCTGGCCGGCGTTGGTGGCAACCGCGATGTCCGCGATGGTGTTGTCGGACGTTTCGCCGGAGCGGTGGGAAACAACGGCGGTGAACCCGGCTTTGTGGGCCATTTCGATCGCGTCGAGCGTTTCCGTCAGCGTTCCGATCTGGTTGACCTTGATGAGAATCGAGTTGGCGGAACCCTCTTCGATGCCGCGGGCAAGGAACTTCACGTTGGTCACGAACAGGTCGTCGCCGACGAGCTGGCATTTATCGCCAATGTTGTCGGTGAGGATTTTCCAGCCGTCCCAGTCCTGTTCGTCCATGCCATCTTCGATGGAATCGATCGGGTACTTGGAGCTGAGTTCGGCGAGGTAGTCGGACTGTTCGGCGGAGGAGCGCTTCGCACCGCTTTCGCCTTCAAACTTTGCATAGTTGTATATGCCGTCTTCGAAGAATTCGGAGGCTGCGCAGTCGAGGGCGATGGTAACGTCCTTGCCCGGCTCGTATCCGGCATCCTTGATGGCCTGGATGATGGAGTCGAGGGCTTCCTCGGTGCCGCCGGAAAAGTTCGGGGCGAATCCGCCTTCGTCGCCGACGGCCGTGGAGAGGCCCTTGCCTTTGATGATCGCCTTGAGGGCATGGAATACTTCCGCGCCGCAGCGTAGGCCTTCCTTGAAGGTCGAGGCACCGATCGGACGGATCATGAATTCCTGGAATGCGATCGGGGCATCGGAGTGCGAACCGCCGTTGATGATGTTCATCATCGGAACCGGCAGGGCCTTGGCGTTGGTGCCGCCAATGTAGCGGAACAGCGGAATACCGAGTTCATCGGCCGCGGCGTGGGCAGCGGCGAGAGAAACGCCGAGCATGGCGTTGGCGCCGAGCTTGGACTTGGTTTCGGTGCCGTCGAGTTCGAGCATCAGGTTGTCGATGCCGACCTGGTCGATGGCGTCCATGCCGAGAATCTCCGGCGCAATGATGTCATTTACGTTGTCGACCGCTTTCTGGCAGCCTTTGCCGAGGTAGCGGGCCTTGTCGCCATCGCGCAGTTCAAGCGCTTCGTTCACGCCGGTGGAGGCGCCGGACGGAACGGCTGCGCGGCCAATCGCGCCGGAATCGAGGGTAATATCCACTTCGAGGGTCGGGTTGCCGCGCGAGTCGAGGATTTCCCGTGCCAATATATCGATGATTTCTGACATAACTAGTCTCCTTGTCGTTGGTTGAAATTGAGCGCGGAATATACCGATGCCCCAAACCGCCCGCAACCAAATAAGCCTTGGAAAAATACACGGGAAAGCGTTTCCCGGCGCATAGGTGTATTGTTCTGCGTACGGAAAGCCGTTAGGTTTTCCGCATGAGTATTGAAGAGAAGAAGAAACGACTGAAAAACCTCGCCGACAACGAGCAATTCATTCCCGGCATCTACAACTACTGCGACCGCTGGTGCGAGCGCTGCACGCTACGCACTCGCTGCCTGAGCTTTGCGATGGATCCCGATTTGCGCACGGAGGGTTCCCCGCGAACCGATCCCGACAACGAGGCCTTCTGGCAGGGCATCCATGAAAACTTCCAACTGGCTTTCGAACTGCTCCTGGAATCGGCGGAAGAATGGGGGATCGACCTGAATGCGGTGGATGATCCGGTTGCGGAGGAAATGGAGCGTTGCCGGGAACGGAGGGTTGAAAAGGATCCGTTGCAGAAGGATGCCATGGCCTATGCCGAGGAAGTCGGCAAATGGATGGAGAAGCATGAAAACGCCTTGGTTGAGACCGGCGAAAGGATGGAGCGCGAAATCAGAATGGAGTTGCCCAACCACGATCCGATTCCCGGCGCATTGGCTTTGCACGATGCGATCGAGGTTGTCCAATGGTATCAGTTCTTCCTGTATCCAAAAATTTCGCGTGCCCTGATGGGGTTGGAGGAAGATGATCGCGATATGATGGACGACATCCTCGGCACGGCCAAGATAACGCTGATCGCCATCGAACGAAGCCTTGGCGCGTGGCAGACGCTCGGGCAGGAGCTTCAATTGCAGGACGATGTGCTGGATATGCAAATCCGCTTGGCGCGAATCAGGAAGGAACTGGAAAACCGGGTGCCTGGTGCGCTGGCATTTAAACGCCCCGGCTTTGATGATTAAGGAATTCGGCGTAGCGCTTGAACAGGCCTCGATGGATGTCGTTATCGAAAAAAACGACGTGGATGCCGTTGCCGACTTTGTCGAAAAAGTTGCCGAAAGATTGCGCCGCGAAAGGCGCGAAGGAGAATAAGGCAACACGGGACTACAAACCCTGTTCTACCACTTGATGACGTTCATGGAGCCTCGGGAGGCGCGGCGGGCTTCATGGAACTCGACCCAGCGTTCGGCAAATTCTGGACCATAGCTGTCGGAGGTGGCGATTTCACCAGTCTGCTCGTTGTAGCCGATGATGAGACAGATGTGCCCGCCGGAGTCCTTGCAAAAATCCCGTTCTTCCGGTTCTTCCCCGTTGCGCTGGGCGGAGTTGTCGTGGATGGCCTTTCGGAAGTCGGGATCGCTTATGAGGTGCCACATGATCGGGAGGCCTTGGTCGATATATTCGGCGATGTCCTCCGGCTTAAGCGAGCTATCGATATCTTTTAGCTCCCGGCCATTGGCGGAGACCAGACTTCGGGTGGCATCGATCATTTGGTATGAATAGGTTCCTCCGCCGACGCCAGTGTTGGCCGCGAGGGCGAGCAGGTACATGTCGGCCGGGATACCCATGTAGCGCAGGTAGCGCTCCCATGTGGCGGGCGAGCAGTAGCCCTTCGGTCCTTGGTTGACCATTGGAATATTGCGGATAACCACGTCACCGTTGTCACGCCGTTCGACGCAGGAGGCCATGCGTCTTTTCAGTCCGGCTTCCGTAAGCTTTTCAACGCGGCCGGAGCGGTCGGCTCGGTCGGAGGGCATGATGCGCACAACGGCATATTTCCCTTCCTGGAGTGAAAGCATGATGGCGTGGCCGTTCCAATCCCAGCGCCAGACTTTTTCGCGCAGGTCGCCTTTGCCGAGCGAGTCGCGTTTCGGTTCTCCTAGCTTTGGAACCAGCGCATAGTGCACCCTCATGCCGCTGGCCTCAATCTGTTCCGCCGAAGGGGTGCGGCGGCGTCCGTTTAACTCCAGTATGTCGCCCCGGTTGAGGAAAATCAGCGACAGGCTTTCAACATGCTCCGTCCCGCCGTAGAGGGCGGTGGTGTAGACTGGTTCACCAAGGATTTTTTCCTTGCCGAGCGGGTAGGCGCGGTGGTTTTCCATGAAGTCGGTCTTCGATTCCTTCTTCATCTTCATGCGCTCGCCAGCTGCGGCGGTGGGATCGTCCCACAGCAGGTCGTCCTGCCATATTTCCATCCCGAAAAGATCGTTCAACTCGTACCACGGAACGGGATGTGGCTTGCCGCGGCCGCGCCGCGAAAGCAGGTAGTCCAGATGCTCTACATCCATGTCACTGAAAGTATCGAACGGAACGGTGACCACCTTTCCCCGGTCGGTTCTCAGCACCACGGTCCGGTCTGGGTTGACCTTCACCACCTCCGCCTCGATCATCCGCCCCTGCGTATCCGCCCAGCTCCGCGCATCGGCCATGGTTGCGGCCAGAAGCAGAGCGAGTAGGCTGGAAACAAAAGCTTTCATGTTAAAGTGAATGCTGTGTCCTCCTTATTGGCTCATAGAGCCAACGCTACAAAAACAGCGCATCGGTGTAGCGTCGGCTCTGCGAGCCGAAAAACAATGCGTTGCTTTTCCTAACCTTCCCGTAAAGTGGCGTCGAGCTGCTTGCAGAGGAAGTCGATCAGCTTTTGGTGCGCCTTGTTCACCTTCTTGTCGGTCAGCGTTTGCTTGGCGGAGCGGTAGGTGAAGGTGTAGGCCAGGCTCTTCTTTCCCTTTTCGATGCCCTTGCCCTGATAGACATCGAACAGGCCGAAGCATTCGAGATCCTTCGGGTTGGCCTTTTCGATCAGCGCGACGACATCCTCGTGCTTTACGGATTCATCGAGTACCAAGGCAATGTCGCGGCTCATCGAGGGGAACTGCGCGAGGTCTTCGGTCTTGGTGATCTCGAAAGCATTTTTTAGCAAGGCGTCGAGATCCAGTTCGGCGGCGGCAACCGGGCCGGTCAACCGCCACTCGTCGCGTGCTGTCTTGTTGACCAGTCCCATGCAACCGACGGCTTCGCCATCGACCAAGACGGAGATTGCCTTGCCGCCTTCGAATTCGGGGCGATCCTCGGCCTTGAATGCAACGGCATCGATGTTTTGCACGGCGAGCAGTTTTTCAACCAGCCCCTTCATCCAGACAAACATTTCCTCGTCGGAAACCGGCGCGCGCTTTTCGAGTAGCGAACGTCCGACCGGGCCCATCATGCCGAGCGATACGGTTTCGGTCTGTATCGTCGCATCGTCGACGCGGTTGAAGGCACGGCCCAGCTCGTAGAAGCAGGCTTCGTTGATCTGGCGCGAATGGTTGCGACCCAGGCTTTCAACCAACTGCGGAATGAGCGATGTGCGCATGACCGACTGGTCCATGCTGATGGGGTGGGGTAGTTCCTCGCGGCTTTCGCGGTTGTCCTTGTTGAAGAGATCAAGCAGGGGATGGTTGACTAGCGTGTAGTTTAGGATTTCGCTCGTGCCCAGCCCTTGCAGACGGCCGCGTAGCTCGGCGATGGCGCGCACGCGGGAATCGTCGGAATCGGGAATCACCTTTGCCAGCGGAGTCTTGGCCGGAATATTGTCGACTCCATGGATGCGGGCGATCTCTTCGACGAGATCAACTTCGCGCTCGAGATCGAGGCGGAAGGACGGAACAACAGCGGTTGCGCCTTCACCGTTGTCGTCTTCGATGCCGATTTCCAGGGTTTGGAAAATCCGCTTCATGTCATCCGTGGAAATGGTCGCGCCGATCATTGATTCGATGCGCTTCCATGCAAACGGAATTTTGATCTGTGGCTTTGGTTGTGGATAGGCATCGACGATTCCCTTGCAAAGCTTTGCCCCGGCCAGTTCGCACATCAGGGCGGCGGCACGGCGGCTCGCCCACTCGACGGAGTCGGTATTGACGCCGCGCTGGAAGCGGTAGGAGGAGTCGGTGATCAGCCCGAGGCTCTTGGCCGTGTGGCGGATGGAAGAGGTTTCGAACGCGGCGGCTTCGAGCAGAATGGTCGAGGTGTCGTCCTTGATTTCGCTATCGGCACCGCCCATCACGCCGGCGACGGCCGATGGTTTTTCAGCATCGGCGATAACAAGCATCTCTTCGGTCAGCTCGCGTTCGGTATCGTCGAGCGTGTGCATCTTTTCGCCGGGCGTGGCAGTGCGGACAATGATCTGGCCACCGGCCACGAGCGTCTTGTCGAACGCATGCAGCGGATGGCCGGTTTCAAGCATGACATAGTTGGTGATGTCGACCACGTTGCTGATCGGACGGATGCCGGCAGCTTCGATCCGCTTTTGCATCCATTCCGGCGACGGCGCGATTTTCGCGTCCTTCAAGACGCGGGCAGTATAGCGCGGGCACTTTCCCTCGTCGTCGATGTGCACGGAAATCTCGGCGTTTACATCGTCGTCGGTTTCGGTGATCTCGGCGGAGGGCATTTTCAGCTCGGAGCCATACAGAACCGCCATTTCGCGGGCGACGCCGATCATGGAGAGGCAGTCGGGGCGGTTCGGGGTGATTTCGAGTTCGATAACTGTTTCCGGCTCGCCCCACACCTTTACGAACGGGGTTCCGGGTTCAAGATCGGCATCAAGCACCAGCAGGCCGGAATGGTCCTCGCCAAGCCCCAGCTCGTCCTTGGCGCAAAGCATGCCCATGGAAACCTCGCCACGGATTTTGGCCTTCTTGAGCGTAATGCCGCAGGGCAGGGTGGTGCCGACCGGGGCGAAGGGATATTTACCGCCGACTTCCACGTTGGGTGCGCCGCACACCACGCGCATGGTTTCTTCCGCGCCATATTCGAC
>JBDLHZ010000020.1:0-14957 GCA_039715135.1 Verrucomicrobiota bacterium | reverse complement strand
CTGCTCGAAGAGCTGCTGTCGCTCTCCGACCTGCTCGAATCCACCAAGCAGATGAAGGGCCTCGACGAAATGGGCTCCGATCTGATGAGTGGGTTGTTTGCGTAGGATGCAGCTCCAGCTACGTCTTTGCATACGAATGGTCGAAGCTGGAGCTTCAACCTACTCCACAACAAACAGTTTGGTTTCCGTATCGAAGCGCAGGCGATCCTTGTTGGTGAGATACCATGCCCGTAATTCTTTATCCGACCCGGTTTGGCCGGTGTGCTTGCAGACGGCTTCGTGGACTTTGTCTTCGTAGTGTTCGCAAAGATCCTTGCCATTGGGAATGGCTTCGGCATAGAAGTCGAGGGCATCGATTATTCCGTTGTCGAGCGCAACGGGGATCATGCTGCCATAGTCGTGGCTGTTGCCGCGTCGTGCTTTTTCCCATGCCCTGGAAACCGCCTCGTCCAACCCAATGTTGGGCAGGTTCTTGATGGCATTGTAGGTTTCGTCCTGCTCGCTCCCGTCTATGAAATAATCGATCAGAGCTGGATAGGTGGAAGGATCCTCGAATTTGGCAACCGCCGTAATCCAAGCGGGGTCTAGGTTTTCTTTTCCGGCCATGTTTAGAATGAGGATGTCGCGGGCGTCTTCCTCCCAACCAAATTCAAACACCAGATCACATAGGAAATCGTGCTTTTCCAAGTTGGCCAGAATCAGCTCCTTATCCTCCTGTTTCACGATTTTCTCGATGGCGTGGCGACTGTGGTACAGGTTGTAATGAGAGGTGTTGATCAGGATGTCGAGATGCTCACGGCCGACGATGGCTAGCATGTCGATTTGCGGATCATCGGGATTCTTGTCGTCCAAGCTAGCGGATGCTTCGTGGATTTTCAGGATATATTCCTTTACCTCGGATCGGGTTGGATTCATCGGAAGAGTTAGTTCGGCCAAGGTTTCCAAGACCGTTCCCTCGTCTTTTCCGGTGACAGACGAGAAGGAATAGCCGGATTCCCCGAATGTGAAGCGATCGCTTTCAACCGCGGTCTTGGAGCGGCCAAGCCAACGCACTTGTACGATCATTAGCTCGGCATTTTCCAGCCATTCTTCGTCGATGGCATTCAGATAGGTGTTGGCGCCATCGGAAGAGAACTGAAGATTCTTGTGTTCGCTCGAGAGCATCTCATTGCCTGAACCCCCTATATTGAATGAAATATTATAGTCACCCTTTTGCTGGAAGGCCTTTTTCAGATCGGGGTTCACCAGCAGGTAGAGATATTCATTTCCACCATCGGGTGTCCGCTGCTTGGTGCCCATGGTGGTGAAGTGCTGTTCCTTCAGCCGTACAATGCACCCGCCGGTCTGGTGTTGAACGGAATTGATGGTGAACGTGGATCCCCCCTCACGGTGCCTTTCGCCAGATTTGAGCGGAATCGACGCAATGGGGCGGTAGCGATAGATATCGAACAAGACATCCGAGGAAAAGTGGCCGGGTTCGTCCCGGTATTTCCTGTATTCCCCGGCATCAATCTCCAGAAGCGTGGTGGTGGAGATCATGTGCCGGTCATTTCTGATCAACTCAAGAGGGGCAATTGCGGAAACAAGGGCATCGGGGTTGTTGCCGAAGTCGTTTTGCCTGTAGCTGTTCTCATGTTGATAGCTTGTGGTGCTGAATCCATCCACTTCGAATTTGGAGACCAGCTTTGTGGGTTTTGCATAGCTGTGTTCCGGCAGGCCGGAAAAGAGAAGGGTGCCGTTGATATCCTTCCGAAGCTGCTCGCTGGAGCGCTTGTTGAAGGTATCGGAAACGTAGAGGTTGTCGTTGGGATCGATCACTGCCGCAATCTGCTCCAGATCCGCCGGAGCCATGATATTTTCCGGGTCGGGGAAAATCGACCATGGGCTGTAGGTGCCTAGCCAAAATACAACAACGATTTGGATGCCAAGCAGTACATAGGATCTGGTCGCCCGCCGGGTTCGGTACTGGAGGACAATGATTAGTGTGCAGAATAGGGCTGTTGCAAGGTTGGAGAGGAGTGCCCGCGAATCCAGCAGGGTCGTCGGATCTGGATTGTCGGCAAACTGCGACATCATTCTCGCCGAGAAGGCCACAACGCTGAGAACGAGAGAGGCCACCATGTAGATCGCCAAAACCAAAGCATAGAAACCAAAATTCCGGGTCAGAACAGCGGCCACCATCAGCGGCAAGATCATGATCAAATATTGGAACAACAGTTCAGGTATGGCGGCGAGCATCAGCGGGAAGGGCACGCCGCTGGCCATGTAGAGCGCCAGATCGGTCATGAGTGGTAGCGCAACCATGAAGAACGCAATGAAGGTTAGCTTGCTCTTCAGAACATCGATCCGCCGGATGGGGCGTGTCAGCCAGAAGGCGGTGGTGCCGGTCAGCGGTTCGCTATGCAAAAGGAATGGCACCAGCAGGGCGAGCATGATGAACCGGCAGAGAAATGCCAGACCATAAACCATCTGGATCACTTGCTGCCGCGCAAAATCGCTGGCATCGGTTGTGGCCTTGAAGCCGCCTAGAATCGTGACCAGCGTGACAATGCTCAGCCAGAAAATAAGAAACAGACGCAGGCGGCGGGCGTCTTTTCTGAAGAGATGCTTGATCATGTTCATCGGGCGGCTCCTTTGTAGTGGCGCGCAAGTGCAAGGTAGATTTCGCGCAGCGAAAGCGGTTGTGGATCATAGCTTCCAATGCTTGGGAAAATGGACTGGAAAAGCTCGCCAGAGCGGTTTCCGAACCGGCTTTCCACAAACCGGAAGGCATGTCCGGCCTGTTCAGGGACGAGCCATTCCTTGGGAAGTTGTTTCGGCACCTCGGCGCCTTCGGGGAGGATAACTTCAACTTGCCGGAAACGATTTTGCAATGTCTCCCTTTTTTCCGAAAGCTGTAGTGAACCTTTATCGATGAAGCCAACCCAGTCGGCCAGTCGCTCGACTTCGTCGATGTCGTGCGAGGAGATGAACACCGTCCACCCCTCGGTTTCGGTCAGCTCCAAGACGCCGCGGATAAACTCGTCGCGCACCAGCGGGTCGAGTCCGCTGAACGGTTCGTCGAGCACCAATAGTTTAGGTCGGTAGGCGAGCGAGGAGAGCAGCATGGCCTTCACCTTCATGCCGCGCGACATGCTTTTGAGCTTTACGTCGTTGGGGAGGTCGAATTGTGCCAGCAGGCGTTTGCAGAACCCGTCGTCCCACGTGGGATACATCGGCTTGCAATAGTTGATCAGTTGCGGAACCGTCATCCATCCTGGAATCTTCTGGTTTTCAGAGACATAGCCAATTTGCTGGAATTGCTCCGGCCCAATCTTGCTGGATGGGATTCCCAGCACTTCGGAATTCCCGGAGGTCGGGAAAACAATGTTCATGAGCAGTTTGATGGTGGTCGTCTTGCCCGCGCCGTTCGGGCCGAGATAGGCATAGATGCTGCCCTCCGGCACTTCGAGGTCGAGATGATCAACCGCGGGCTTGCCCCGGTAGGTCTTCATCAATCCATTCGTCTGTATCACGTTGCCCATATTTCTCCCTAATGTAAGTATTGCGTATTGCTTCGCAACGCGGTTGGAAGCGCGCGTCTACATTTTCAAGACAGGTTCTCCCAATGTTGGCGCAAGGCCTCCTGTACATCCTCTTTCGTTAATTTTAGCTTCTTGGCCTCGACCACCAACCGTTCCAGCTCCCGACCCAGCAGTTCCTTTTTTTGCGATTTCAGCACACGGGCGGATTCGGTGATCACGGAGCCGAGACCGGGCTTGACCTCGATCAGCCCCTCCTCGCGCAAATGGGCGGAAACCTTTTGCGCGGTGTTGGGATTGATGCGTAGCTCCTGGCTCAGCACGCGCACGGAAGGGAACGCATCGCCGGGCTTGAGTTGGCCGCAGACGATCGCCTTCTTGGCGGCGAAAAGAACCTGCTCATAAACCGGGCGACCCTGTGTGAACTGTATCTTGAACGGAAGCATGTGTACTATGTATGATAGTACACCATGCGGTGTCAATAGGTTTTTTCTGCTGGATTGCCGACTACTCCAGCTTCTGGAAAAGCAACGGGGTCTTGTAGTCGATTGCCGCGTGGTTGGTGGCGATGAGTTCCAGTATTTCCGCAGCGGGGGTTTCGAGTTTTACCTCCGTTGAATGTTCGCCTTTTTCCACGGATCCCTTGAGCGTCCCGCTTTCCACCAGCTTGCCGAAATAGGCGGCATCGGGGCCCCAGACATTGACGCCTTTGCCGTTCGGTTTGATTTCCGCAAACAAATATTCGCTTGTGTCGTCGGGCTCGATGGGTGTGCAAACATAGAGCGAATCGTTGCGCCTTGCGAAATAGAGCCGGGATTTATTCAGCACAAAATCAGCATCCTTCCACTCGACCGTGGCTAGCCAAGGAACGCCGTTGCTTGCGAACGCAACATGCATCACCGACTCGTCCAACCGCCATGTTCCTGTCAGTTGCTGTTGCTCCTTTTCCGTTAGCGGCGATTCGGGGAAGGGCTCCTTCATGGTCACGCTGGAGCAGCCGGCAAGGATAGCCAGGCAGAAGATTGCGGGAAGAATTTTCATAACGCACCTCCGGGGTTTCGTTCGGTCAGAGAATAGAGCGCGGTGCGCATGGCGTCAAACGTTCATGGCATTGGGATTACCCGGGCGAAGACGGCGCTTTTTCCTCCAGTCCCTTGACCAGTTTTTCCGAGCCTGCGCCGCAGGAGATGACCGAGCGCATGGCGTCTTCCACCGAGACATCGACGGGATGCACATATTGCTGGTCGAGGTGGTAGATGAAGCCGGAGGTGGGGTTCGGTCCGGTCGGGACGAATACGGTGATGGTGCCGTCGTCGTGCCGGTCGGTGATGAAGGCCGTCACCTTGGTGTCGTTCTCGAAGATCCGCACCAGCGCGACCGACGAGAAGGGCGACTCCTTCTTGCCGAGAAACTGGTTCACGGTTTCCTTTACCATCTTGTAGCCTGGCGCCTTGCTCAAGATGCTGCCTTCGAAGCCGGTGTAGATCCAGCGCCCGATGCGTGTTTTGACGAACAGGCCTACGATGAAGCAGCCGAGTACAATGACGGAGATGACAATCAACGCGGCGATCAGTTGGTCATAGTGGTTCGGCAGGGCGATGTTTTCCACCACCAGATCGGTCAGCGGCTTGATTCCGTTGCCCACCATGCCGAACAGCCATTTGAAGGCGAAAACCAGAATGATGGTCGGTAAAATCACGATGATTCCGCCGAGGAGGGTCGTCTTGAAAAAGTTCTTTGTGCGTTTCAACATGCGGGCATGATGCGCGATCCGGGAATCATGATCCAGAAGAATAGGCACCTTGATCCCGGCAAAGGTTGTAATTCCTCGCTGGTTTGATAGCTTGCCCGGATGAAAACATCGAACGCTTTCGACCTGCTGCTTTCGTTGCCGCCCAACATGTGCGGACATTTGGCCGACTGTGCTCCCGCTGTCGCGGAACGCGCCTTCCCGACCTTCGATCCACCCGGACAGCAGTTGGGATCGGGCGGTGGAACGGCCTATGTGCTGGAGCAGGCATGGCGTGCTTCCGGCGAAGAATCCTTTCTTAAATGGCTGGGAAAAAGCGGCAAGCTGGTCATGCACGGCGGCGGCGAGAGCCGGCGCCTGCCGCCCTACGCCGCGCCGGGCAAGCTTTTCATCCCCATGCCGGTTTTCCGATGGGCGCTCGGCCAGCGGCTTGGCCAAACCCTGCTTGATCTCGCCGAACCAACGCTGCAGCGGTTGGCGCAGGCCGCCCCCGGCAATACCCGTGCAATGGTGGCCAGTGGCGATGTGCTCGTGCGCCTCGAAGGCGAGCTAATGCCGATCCCCGACGCCGACGTGGTTTTCTTCGGCCTGTGGGTCAAGCCGGAGGAAGCGCAAAACTTCGGCGTCATGTTCTGCGACCGCAACCAGCCGGAAAGGCTGGTCACCTTCCTGCAAAAACCCGCGCCCGACACCATTCGCGAAAAGTCGCGCGACCATGCATTCCTGATCGACGTCGGCATTTGGCTGCTCAGCGAAAAAGCGGTGGACTGCCTCATGAGGAAAAGCGGGTGGGATGCCAAGGAGCAGGCCTTCGTTCATGACGTGCCGGACACCTACGACCTCTACGGCAGCTGGGCGCTCAGCCTTGGTGCAAGCCCCGTCGAAAGGGATCCGGAGGTTGGGGGCCTGACGACCGCCGTCGTTCCGTTGCCCAACGCCGGCTTCTACCACTTCGGCACTTGCGACGATATGCTGCAGTCGCTCTACGAGCTCCAAAACCTGGTGGCCGACCAAACCAAGCTCGGTGCCGTCGCCACGCTGGCGCAGCCGCGCCAGTTTGTGCAGGACGCGGTGTTCGAGGCACCGCTGCGACGCGAGGAAAACCATTCGCTGTGGGTCGAAAACAGCCACATCCCCGCTTCGTGGCGGATTGCTTCCGAAAACATCCTCACCGGCGTACCGGAAAACGAGTGGGTGCTCGAACTCGAAGACGGCGTTTGCCTCGACTTCGTGCCCATTGGCGAAAAAACCGCCCTGCGCGCCTATGGCTATTCCGATGCCTTCCGCGGCGAAACGGGCGATTCCGCCACCCGCTGGATCAACCGGCCGTTTTCCCGGTGGATGGAAAAGCGCGGCATCGCCTTGGAGGAGGCGGGCATCGATCCCCGGGTCGATGTGCAGGTTGCACCTCTTTTCCCCGTCTTGGATGAATTTGATCCTGGTTTTGTGAAGTGGATGTTCGCCGCCGAGCCGGAGGGCTCCGGTGAATGGAAAACGCTATGGCTGGAGTCGGAGCGGATGTCCGCCCGGCAACTCGGGCAGCAGGCCAACCTGCGCCGGATCCATGAACAGCGCGACGCATTGCGCCAGATGGCGCTGCCGGTCATGGCACGGCACGCCGAAAACAGCGTGTTCTACAAACTCGACCTCGAAGCCACCGCCGACCTCTTTGCCGATAGCCCGCACGACCTGCCGGAGCTGCTGGAGGTTTCCACGCTGCGGAACCCGATGATTGCCCTGCACGACCGCATGTTCCGCGCCGCCGTGCGCCGCCGCCGCGGCGATGAAACATGGGAAGCACGCGAAGGGGAGGCGTTCCAGATTTTGCGCGATCTGATTGTGGATCGCTACAAGCAGAAACCGGTTGTCCCTGTTTGCACGATGCTTGAAGACCAGATCGTGTGGGGACGCTGCCCGGTGCGGTTCGACTTTGCCGGCGGTTGGACGGATACTCCGCCCTACAGTCTGGAGCACGGCGGCACGGTGCTCAATATTGCCGTCGAGCTGAACGGCCAGCCTCCCATCCAGGTGTTTGCCCGAAAGACCGCCGAACCCGTGCTGACCATCCGCTCGATCGATCTAGGACTCGCCGAAACCCTCGACACCTACGAAGACGTTCGCGCCTACGATAGACTCGGTAGTGGCTTCACGCTTGCCCGCGCCGCCTTTGCGCTGGCGGGATTCCATTCCGATTTCAACGGCGGGCTTTTCCAGACCCTGGAAGAGCAGCTCAAGGCCATGGGGGGCGGTGTTGAAATCTCCATGCTTGCCGCGATTCCAAAAGGTTCCGGCCTTGGCACAAGCAGCATCCTCGCTGCCACGATTCTCGGGGTGTTGTCCGACTTTGCCGGGCTTAAATGGGACAAGGCGGAAATTACCCAGCGCACGCTGGCACTCGAACAGATGCTCACCAGCGGTGGTGGATGGCAGGATCAGGCCGGCGGCGTCTTTCCGGGCATCAAACTCGTCAGAACCGTGCCGGGGCTGGAGCAGGAGCCTGAAGTGCGCTGGCTGCCCGGCCGCTTTTTCCAAGGTTCGGAAAAGGCGCGCATGCTGCTCTACTACACCGGCATCACCCGTGTTGCCCACGACATCCTCGGCGAGATTGTTCGCGGTATCTTCCTCAACTCGCACGCGCGGCTCGAGACGATCGGCTCCATCGCCGCCGCCGCCGAGTTTTGCCACGACGCCATTCAGCGCGATGATTTCGATGCCTTTGCCGAAGCCATTCGCCGAAGCTGGAAGCTCAACAACCAACTAGACCCCGGAACCAATACGCCGGAGGTGCAGGGAATCCTCGACGATGCGGCGGCGGATCTCACGGCCGCCAAGCTGCTTGGAGCGGGCGGCGGCGGCTATCTTTTCATGATTGCCATCGATGTCGATGCCGCGAATCGGATCAAACAGCGGCTGGAGGGCAGCCCGCGAAATAGCGGTGCGCGCTTCGTCGATTTCGCCCTCTCCGAAACCGGCCTGCAGGTAACCCGGAGTTGATATGCAAATCCACCTGAACGAGCGGGAAATCGAGGTGGAGCACGCCACCACGTTGTTCCGGTTGCGCGACCGGGAAAAGCCGGTTGCGGACGTGCTGGTCTATAACGGTGCGGCGGTTGCCGAAGATGTTGTTCTCAGCGATGGCGATAGCGTCAACCTGATTCGGCGCGGCGAGATTCCGCCCGCCGAGGAACTTGAAGCGCTGATGGCGGCGCGCCACACGCCGGGTGTGCATGGGAAGATCAAGGGCGCTACCGTCGGCATTGCCGGGCTCGGCGGCCTCGGTTCCGCCGTTGCCGTTGCGCTGGCGCGTATCGGGGTGGGGCGGCTCATCCTCGCCGACTTCGATGTCGTTGAGCCGAGCAACCTAAACCGCCAGCAATACTTCATCGACCAGATCGGCCTAACGAAAGCCGAAGCGCTTGAAGCCAATCTCCAACGCATCAACCCCTATGTTCAATACGAAGCCCATTGCATTCGCATCACGCCGGAAAACATCGAAGAACTGTTTGGCGAAGTGGATGTAATGGTCGAGGCGTTCGACCGCGCCGACCAAAAGGCCATGCTGTTCCAGTTGTTCAAGGGCACGCCCATCGTTGCCGCCTCCGGCTTGGCGGGCCACGGTTCCGGCGAAAGCATCGGCGTGCGCAAGATGGGAGAGCGCATCCATATTGTCGGCGATCTCGAAACCGGTGCCGAACCCGGCTGCGGCCTCATGGCGCCGCGCGTCGGCATCGCCGCCCACATGCAGGCCAATCTCGTTTTGCGGATCTTGCTTGGCGAAGAGTGAGTGTATCATCCAGGCCGACGGCCGTCGGTCTGGATGATACATATGTATGGAGGAAGAAAATGGTTGAAAGCCTGTTTAAAACCATATCCAGCGAGTTTCCGGAAGAGCTGTCTACCGTTTTGGCGGAAAACGAGCATGTGAAGATCGAGCGGATTGTTTCCGATGGCCACGCGTCGCCGGAAGGATTCTGGTACGACCAGGGGCAGAACGAATGGGTTTTGCTGGTTGCGGGGGCGGCAATGCTTTCCATTGAAAAGGAAACGGGCATCGAGCGGGTTGAACTGAAGCCCGGTGACCACCTCCTCATCCCCGCTCACCGGCGCCATCGCGTTGAATCAACCTCGCAAACCGAAAAGACCATTTGGTTGACTGTGTTTTTTAACTAACCACGAAATACACCAAATACACGAAAATAGGATCAGGATGTTTTTTCGTGTATTTGGTGTATTTCGTGGTTCACTCCCTGCATGAATTTGAATCGGTTCCAGATTGGCGATTTCGAGGTGCTGGCGGTGCCGGTGCTGTACGACAACTTTGTCTATCTCATCTGTCGGGAGGGCAAGGCGGTACTGATCGATGCGGGGGAGGCGGAGCCGGTTTTTAAAATCCTTGAAAAGGAAAACCTCCAGCTATTGAACATTCTGATCACCCACACGCACCACGACCATACCGGCGGATGCCGCGCCATTGTCGATCGGCTGGGCGTGCAGTCGACCAGCCCGGGAGTCGAAGCAGGTGAACTTCCAGTGCTTGAAACCGTCTGTCGATCCATTTCCACGCCGGGCCACGTGGCCGTGCACAAGATCTACCATTTCCCCGAGATTGGAATCCTGTTCGCAGGCGATACGCTGATCAACGGCGCTTGCGGCCGTCTGCTTGGCGGTACGGCGGAGCAGCTGTTTAATAGCCTGCAATTGATCAAGAAGCTTCCCGATGAAACGCGGGTCTTCGGCGGGCACGACTATCTCGCCGAAAACATGGAGTTTGCCCTGTCGGTCGAGCCGGACAACGCTGCCGCGAAAGCCCGCCTTGATCTCTACCGCACCGACCCCGCTTCAGCGATCTTTGCCACCTTGGCCGAGGAGAAGAAAACCAACCCCTTCCTGCGCATCGATACCGTCGGGGAATTTGCCGGCCTCCGCCGCCGGAAGGATATTTTTTGA
Organism: Verrucomicrobiota bacterium; assembly: GCA_039715135.1. Classification (GTDB taxonomy): domain Bacteria; phylum Verrucomicrobiota; class Kiritimatiellia; order Kiritimatiellales; family Pontiellaceae; genus Pontiella. Next base: position 4,739 of record JBDLHZ010000020.1, on the reverse strand, counting down.
GCAATGTTTCGTGGCATGGGCATCCTGCCCATGGTCTTTGTGCCGCGCCATATCGAGCCACTGCCGGCTCTGCGGCAAGACGTATGCTTGTGCCAGTTTGCAACGTGCGGAGATAACGGGCAGGATGCCCGTTCTACGTTCGGTTGAAGAGAGGATAGAGCGCGTCGTATTGCTCCATCAGGGCTTGCGGCATGACGCGGGTGTCGGAAAGGACGGGCATGAAGTTGGTGTCGCCGACCCAGCGCGGGACAATGTGCTGGTGGATGTGGTCTTTCAGGCCTGCCCCGGCGGCGGCTCCGAGGTTGCAGCCGAGGTTCAGGCCGTCGGGCTTGAGTTCGGCCTTCAGGATTTCGACGGCTTCGATGGTCAAATCGGTCATTTCCAGCCGTTCCTCGGGGGTCATGTCCTTGAGGTGTTCGAGGTGGCGGTAGGGGGCGACCATCAGATGCCCGCCGGTGTAGGGGTAGCGGTTCATGACGACAAAGCAGGTTTTCCCGCGCTTGAGCAGAAGGTTTTCGCGATCGTTTTCTTCGGCAAGCATCTTGCACAGGAAGCAGCCGCCCTCCTTGTCGCCCAAAATATATTCAATGCGCCACGGCGCCCAGATCGTCTTTTTCATCATAAACATCTTTCATGCGGAATTTCAACAGAAGCTCGCAAAGGCCGCAAAGAAAGGGGATGAAACTATTCTGCCTTTGCTTCCTTTGCGTCCTTCTGTAACAATTGGAATTAAATCATATCGTGTGGGGATTGTAACAGGAAGAAACGCATGGCGGACAACGTATTTCTTTTCTACGGAAACGATGAATATCTGGTGGGGCTGAACGCTCGCAAGAAGGTGGATGAAATCTGCCCGGAGGCGGAGCAGGCGCTTTCGCTGGAGGCGATCGATGGCGGCGCGGCTAAAATCGACGATGCGGTGGCGGTACTTGATCAATGTGTGGCCGCATTTCGCACCGTCGGCCTGTTTGGCGGCAAGAAGGTGGTTTGGTTCCGCGGCGCCTCCTTCTTCAAGAATGCGGTGATCATGAAGAACGACCAGGTGAAGCGCCTGCTCGGCGAGCTGGCCTCCGACATCAAGGCCGGGTTGGCCGACGACCAGTTCCTGATCCTGTCCGCGCCGGGGATCGACAAGCGCTCCGCATTCTACAAGGCGGTCAACGAAGTAGGCGAGGTGGAGGAATACACCATTTCCGAGCGCGACTACGAGGCGCGACCCGTTGCGCTCAAGCGCGCTGTTTCGCTCTTCAAGCGCGAGGGCTATTCCATCGATTCGGCGGCGGCAGACGCCTTTGTCGACCGGACCGGATATGAAACGCGCCAAATCATGAACGAGGTCGAAAAGATGGTGCTCTACAAGGGCGACGACAAGGAGGTCGTTTTCGACGATGTGCAAGCCATCACCTCCACCTCGGGCGAAGCCATTGCGTGGGACTTTACCGATGCCGTGGCCGAGCGCAGGCTGGGCGATGCCATTCGTATTTTTCGCCAGCTCCTTTTCCAGAAGCAGACGGCGGTCGGTCTGATTATCCAGATCGAAAACCTGTTCCAGAACCTGCTGCGCTTCAAGGAATATGCGGAGGAGGGCTGGTTGCGCATGAACGGCAACCGCATCCAGTGGAGCAGCGATGCGGAGCTTGACGACTATTTTTCCGAAATGCCCGACGATCCGCGCAAGATGCACTGGTTCCGCGCCGGAAAGTTTGCCAACCAAGCCGCGCCCTACAGCGTCCGTCGCCTTGCCGCCAGCAAGCGGCTGGCGGTCGATACGCACGAGCGGATGCTATCCGAGGGTTCGATCCCGCATGACCTCATGCTCGAAACCCTCCTCGCCAAGCTCTGCGCCCCGACACCGCGCCGACGCTAAAACCGTTCCATGTCGAGTTTGTATTCCTTGGGGCGGTATGGCCCGGAGGGGAGTCCGTGCTGGGTTTCGAGAGCCGCGTGTGCATTGGCTTGCCGGGCCAAGGGCAGGAAGTTCGGTTTTGCCTTCGTGACGACGGCATCTACCAGCATGATGATCAGGTCGGCGATTCCGTTGCCGGAATTCGCACCCCCTCCTGATTGATAGACGAAGCGCTGATCGGTTCTCCAAAGCTCAATGCCGGTGTCGCCGTCCCTCAGGACATAGTTGAACTCCACGGTAACCGTTGTGGCGATCACGGCGTACTGCGCATCCCAGCGCTCGATGGAAACATAGAGCACCGTGTCCGCCCCGAAGAGGGCGGCCAGTCGGGTTGGATCGGCACTGTGCACCATATTGGCATCCGCGAGACCATCCTCCTCCATCACGCGTTTGACCATGTTGACCGGGAAGACATAGTAGCCGCGTTCGGCGATCGGTTTTGAGATGGCCGAGAGGAAGTAGTCGGCGGCATCCACATCGACCGTATTGTTCACGACTGGGACAATCAGGATTGAACGCGGGTCGGCGGAGCGGAAGGCGGAATAGTCGTAGCCGGGATCGGAGACCGGAGCCACGCATCCGGAAAAAAGAGCCGCCAAGGCGCCCAGCATGAAGATCGGGGGCAATCGGTTCATTCCGAGCCCCCCTTGTCCGCAATCTGCGCCACCTGGATCATGTTGTCCATGAATACAGTCGATTCCGGCCAGAGCGCTTTTTCCTTGTTGTAGTATTCGGTGGCGCGGTCGTTTTCGCCCCGGCGCATCAACAGGAATCCATATTCGGCATATAGCCCTGGGGCCATCGGTTTCGATCCCGGCTTCTGCCGCTTTTCGTATTTTTCAATCAATGCCGACAAGTCGACATAGAGCTCCTCGTCGTTCTTTGGGTTCTTGTAGTTGTCGTACAACCATTCGTCGTAGTCCCCCCAAACGTAGAGGGAAGGCGAGGCGCAACCGGCGAGAAGCAGCATCCCGAGGATGGTCAGGAGGAACAGATGCGTATAGATATGGCTGTCAAGGTGTAGAGACCGTCTACCCGAAGGGAGGCGGTGTTTCAGCTTCGGGTAACGCTTTCCCCTTCGGGGTGAAGCGTTCTCTACACCATTTGCATGGTTTCCTCTTTCAGGATAGATCCTAAACATGGATGCTCAAGGTTTGTAGGCGATTATCTTTGTTGCGGAGTCACTGAGAAAGACCTCTGTGGAAAAGAGGGTTTCACCGCTTGCCGACTTTAGCTCGACAAGGTGCTTGCCGCTTTCAACCATCAATACGCCCGCCTTGCCGTCGAAGTGGCTTGCCACGCCCATTTCGAGGCCATCCACAAAAAGAAACGAACCCTTCGGCGCCCCGGAGATTCCGATGGCCGGGCGGGAATCCTTTTGCGTGACCTTGGCCGGTTCAGGATAGGTGCAGCTTTGCAGAAGGGCTGCGGTTGCGATCAGAAAAAATAGTGCAGTGGCTTTCATTTCTTCTCCCCTTTCTCTGCGATAAAGAGCGTGTTGGTATCTAGACTGGAAATATCGCCGTCGACGACTTTTGCAATCGAGCCTTCGTTGGCCTCGTTGTCGCCGAAGGTTGAAACAACCTCGATTTCGGCTATCCGCTTGGCCGGCAATTCAATGTTGAAGCCGGTCTGGGCGCTTTTGACCGTTTTCCCCCGGCCCATTACGGCGAAGGTGTTGCCCGGCTTGATGCCCTGGTGCGTGCCGCCGCTGATGAAAACCTGCCCGTCTTCAATGGCGAGGATCGAGGTGCGCCACGGTTTTTCCTCCAGTTTCCGGATCAACGTGTTCAGCACGTCGGATACGGCGGCATCGATTGCCTTGTCGCTCAAGGTGGCGTCGTATCCGGCCTTGCTGCCATATCCGGCAATCTCCCCGGCCTCCACGCTGGCGGAACCCGATCCCTTGGCGGTGAAGAAGACATGGCCACTCTTCACGTCGACCAGCCGCAGCTCGACCGAAGCCTCGGCCGTCTGTTTTTTGGTTGAGCTCATGAAGCCCTTCTTGCCGGTGGTGTTGATGCCGAACTCGGTCAGCGAACCGAAGATCATCGTATCCACGCCCACGATGTCCAGCGCCTGTCCGGAAAGCGCGCTTTCCGCCTTTAGTTTATTGATGTCGGGACGCTCGAAAACCAGAAAGCGGTCCGATTCCACCAGCCTGCCCGCGAGGATGTCCGAAACCTGCTTGCCCAGCGGATCGTTTTCGTCGTCGCGCAGGAGCGACCGCCCATAGCGCGTTTCGTTGCTGAAGCGGCCGATGGCCACCTTGCGCTTGAAGCGCGGCTTGGCCGGAAGCGCCTGCTGTTTCTGCGCTTCAAGCTGGGCTTCGCGCGAGACCGGCGCCTCCACGGCGGCCGGTTGCTTTTCAACCGTGGCGCAACCGGAGAATAAAACAAGTCCGGCCGCAGGTACGAGGATCGCTGTTGCATGCTTCTTCATAATGACCTCTCCGTTAATGTGGGAACTTTGATGCTTAATCGCGCTGATGTCAATAATCACGACTTCCAACTTATCAATCCGGCATACAAATACACCACAAGAGGGGGTGTAGCGCACGCTTCACCTGACCGAAGGGAGGGAAAGCGTTCCCCGTGCATGGGAAGTCGTTTTCCCCCTGCTGGGGGTGAAACGACACTACACCGATTTGAGATCGGAGTCATGTATCCTGCTTGGGCATCGGATTAATAACGGCATGAACAAAAAAACCGCCCCGCCGAGGCGGGACGGTTTAGACATCCTGTTGGCAGGCCGAAATTATTCGCCGCCGCCAAAGCTCCAGTTGACAATGACCATGCCTTTGGCCAGGTCGTTCGGGAAGTCCTTGAACCAC
>JBDLHZ010000019.1:0-15393 GCA_039715135.1 Verrucomicrobiota bacterium | reverse complement strand
TCGCTGAAGTGCCCGTAGGGTGCTTGAGCGAATGGTTCCGTTTCTGTGTTTTGGTTCCGCACTCAACCCGGCATGAAGTGAGGAACGAACTTGATGCCTAGATTCTGCCACAGAACTTTGTCGGGGCAAAATCGTTTCTGTAGTCAGTATTTCTTCTCTGTGTCGAACAGTGCATTAGACCGATTCCACATTTCTCCGGTGGCAAACTACCTAATACGCCTATTTTTATTGATTCAAATGGCTTTCCCGGGATAGGCCGATTCCGTTTTTTACCTGAAATTGCCGCTTCCGCATATCCCAATATGCATGGAATCGGCATATCACCGTGATACGCCGACGCATCAATCATGCGGTAGAGTATGCCGTTTTTTCTTTTTGTGTAAAGAATGTTTGTTGTTGCGACGGAACCGCGACTGTCTGGAGTGTGGCCCACTCCGTGAAACGGATGATAATTTGTGAATACAAATAGCGAACGAAGCGAGCGTTTCACCATGTTGCCGCTCTGGACTGCGCCGACACCGTCAGCGCTTTGAAAGCGGAGACGGGGTCTCCGCACTCCAAAAGGTTTTACCACACCCTCTTCCGTGGACAGCGAGGATGCTGTCCCTCCAAGCAGGGTGTGTTCATTTGCGAACCGCTCCAACATCTGCGATGCCGCCAGTATCGGGCTACCAGCTGTAGCGGAGGCCGAGATCGAAGAGCAGCGCGTCGGCTCCGTCGCCACTGGTGGAGGACACCCCGCCACTAAGCAACCAGTGCTTGTAGACCCGGGCATCGAGGTGGACACCATAATAGGTCACCGCCAGCCCCTCGCCTCCGTTATCCGGATCGAGCCAGCGCATGCTGGCCGACGGACGGATGGCAATGCGCCCTCCCCTGAACGGCAGATAGGCGTTCAGCAATCCCCCGTAGCCGGAGAAGCCTTGCGACTCCAAGTTGTAGAAGGTGGCGCTCAAACTGGAAAACCTCCAGCCCAGCAGGCGGGAGTGGGTCAGGCCGATGCGCCAGCGCATGGCATCGTCGGTGGCATCGGAAACGATATAGGCCACCTCCTCGTTCAGGCGCAACCGCAAAGGCAGGTCGTGCCGTGCACCAATCCAGTAGCGCCAGTAGCCATCGTCGAAAAGCTGGTCGTCCACAAACAGGAACTGGTCGCGCTGGGCTTGCGAGTCGAGACGTTGCCAATGGCCGGCGCCGGCGCGCAGGGTCAGCAGGCCATGCAACCGCGAGGAAGCCGTTAGATCAAAACGTGAAAGCTGGGTCTGGCTATTGGTGGTGCTTGCCGCGCCAAAGTCGATTTCAGCGGTAGAGAGGAGATTGAATCGCGGGCCGAATCCGGCACGCTGGTCTAAAAGCACGGCCACTCGATCGACCTCGCCCTTGTAGAGCGAACCCAACAGGCCGGCGGTTCCGGAATAATAGCTTGAGATTCGTTCGCCGACCTCGAAGGTGGCATAGCCCGCCGCAGTGGGCTCGTCACCGGAGAACGCCAAATCAACCCGGCGGGGTTTGAGCCCGCCCGCCACGCCGAAGCTCCAATGGCCGGACGTATCGAGTTCGACCTGTCCCCCGTCGAGGTAGCCGATCCCCGGCAGTTCAAACGGGAGGAAGCGCCCCGCCCGCACGAAACCCTCCCCGGACAACGGGTGCTGGAATGCGGCGGAATAGATGAGCGGCTGGACCGTCTCGTATTCCGAATGGTCGAGATAGCCGTCGCCGGTGCGATAGCGGGCGCTTCCCGACCAGACAAAGCTCCATGCGCTGCCAAACAGGCGATCAATGTTGCCGGAGGTGTAGAGGCGCGTAACCGCATAGTCGAGCTGGCTATCCGTTCCTTCCTGATAGGTTTGCTGCACGCCGATGCTGCCGTGGGAAATGTTTTTTGTCGGTACAACCTCGGGTGCGCTGCGCAGTGGTGCAAGCAAGGGGACAAATACTTCGCCCTCCCCCGGCGCTGCTACTGCCGGGACGGCTTCTTCTTCGGACGGTGGTACGGCATCGAACACCAGTTCCACCGGGCGCGACTGAAGCGTGCCCAGCAGATCGCCACCCGCCCCTTCGAGCCGAAGAAGCGCGGTGTTGCGTGCGGCCTGCAGCACTTCGAAACCCAGCGTACGGCCATTTTCAAGCACCATCGAACCGGTCATGCCCAGCTGCAGCCCCGCATCGGTTCCGGCATTGATGTACACCCCCTCGGGAATACGGTAGGTGATAACCACCCCCGTCCGCACCGTCTCGGCCGTGGACGCGACGCACAACCATCCAAAGAGCAGGATGATTATCCCCGCCCAAGCGTTGATTCTGGATACGTTCCACTTCATTTCCTAGTCCCTGCCGCTCGGATGGCATGAATAGCAAGCTTGCGAGTTGTAGCTGTAGCCGCTCATTCCGCTATGTTCCGAATCCGCTTCACTCTGGCGGTGCTCATGGCAGTCGATGCAACTGAAGGCTGGCGGACTGCCGGTGGTATGGCACTCGTTGCACGAAACATTGTGGGGGCCGCTTAGCGGGAAGTATGGATGGTGGAACGATGCCGGAATCCAGCCATAGACGGTATGGCACAGCGAACAGTCTTGCGAATAGCCGTCGGCCACATGGTTCGGCGCAGCTTGGTATTCCGCACTGTGGCACGAATAGCACTCCGGCGACAGCCCGGTGTAGACGCCGCCCGCATGGCACCTGAAGCAGTCATGGCCTGCATGGCCGCCTACAAGCGGGAAGAATTCGTGGCCGATAAAGGCTCCGGTCCAACTGGAAGGCAGGTGGCAGTCCTGACAACTCGAAGTCCACCCGGCGGCGGCATGGTCTGGGTTCACAGCGCCCGCCAAATCATCCTGGTGGCAGATTTCGCACTGGGTCGGCGCACCCGTGAAACGACCTGCCGCCGCACCTTCGTGGCAGCTTTCGCACGAAGCGACAACATGGACACCCGTCAGCGGGAAGCGAGTGGCCGCGTGCTCGGCCACCAGCCCTGTCGGTTCCCAACTGAATTGGGAGTGGCAACGCTCGCAATCCAGACCAAACGTGGCGGCGTGCGGATCGAGGTGGCATCCGGCGCACCCGCGCGACACATAGGCCTGCACCGGACCGCGGTCGTTGTGGCAGCGCAGACAGACCGCCTGTGCGTGGGCACCGACGAGGGGATAGCCGGTCTCCGCCTTGTGGTCGAAGGAAAAGTCGTCGCGCAGCTTGTCCCACCGATCCGGCAGATGGCAAATCCCGCAATCGCCGGGAAAGTTTTCATGCGGTACCAGCGGCCCCCACTTCTTCTTGTTCCACCCGTTCCGGAGCGTTACCAGCCGGCAGCCGCCCATCACCAGTCCCAGAAGGGCAACCACCAAGGCCGCCATCCGCATCCATTGTTTAGTCCGTAGTGAATCCATGGCAATCCTCGCAGCGTTTAGTCAATGGTTTGTATTGCACCACCGGGGTTCCATCCGGCTGGGGCACGGGAACATGGCAGGCCGAGCACGCCACTTTGGCGTGGGCCGCATCCAGTTTGAAATCGGAGTCGCGATCATGGGCAAAGGCCTCGGCGGACCATTGCTTGGTCGTATCGTGGCAGCGCTCGCACTCCGTTGTTCCATTGCGCCGGAACTGCCCGCGGTGGATATCGACGTGGCAGGTGGCGCAGGCGAGCTTGTTCCGGTGGCTATAGGCCGCTATCCGGAACGTGCTCGAATCCGAAAGATGGCAGGCGGAGCAACCACCCTCCTTCAATGCTTCATCGAACCTTCCTTCATGGGGATCGGCATGGCAGGCCGTGCAGGCCGCGGGTAGGGCTGTGAACTGCCGCACCTCCGACACGGGATCGACGGTGTGGCACTGGTTGCAGGCCACGGCCCGATGTGCGCCTTGCAAGGGATAGGCTTTGCTGTGCTGCAAGAGGCCGATGCTGGAGGGAATGAAGTGCTGGCGGCTGTGGCACTCCAGGCAACCGGAATATTTTTCCGCAAACTGCCCGCCATGCGGATCGTCATGGCAAGCCCTGCACTGATCGGGCTGGCGCACGGGATCGGGGAAGCGTTCGGCATAGTCGAACTCCGGCTGGTGGCAACCTTTGCATTCAAGATCGGTATGGGGTGGATCAAGGGTAAAGCCAAAGGTGGCGTGCAGCACAGGATCGATTCCACGCTCTCCTAGTATCCATGTTTCGTCCGCCGCAAGGTGGCACGTCTGGCAATCCTTTTTCCGGATGGCTTCGGCGCGGTGCGGGCTTTCATGGCAATCGGTGCAGGATGTGCCCTGCACCGGGCCAAAGCCAGCGATGGATTCTGCCTCATCCTTCTGGTGGCAGGATGCGCATTCGGTCGTTGCGTGAATACCTTCGAGCAGGAAATGTTCGGAGTGGTTGAAAAAGGCGGCGGGCTTGAATTGGTTTTGGTCGTGGCATTTTTCGCAATCACGCGTGGCGTCGCCGCTACCGTGGACATCCTCGTGGCAGGCGGTACATCCCTGTTCCAGCCCGAGGAAGGTGGATGGGCGTGGCTGTTCCGGGAAGCCGGGCAACATGAAGGGTTTCTTGAGTTTTTCCGCATGGCATTTTTCGCAGGCCAGCCTGTCATGGCTGCCCGCCAGCTTGAAATCGACATGGGCATGATCAAAGTTTTCGCGATCCAGATCCTTCCACGCCACATCCCCGGCCAATGCAAAAGCGGTGCCGAGGTGCTCGGGGTGGCATGCCCCGCACGAGGCCGGACATTCCCTTTCGAGATAGGCGTGAAAGCCCGAATCGTTCTCAAGCTGCCCGGCAATTTCGATATGGCAAACCAGGCAGCCTTCGTCCAGCCCCCCTTCCGCATGGCACTCCTTGCATGAGCCAACGGAGGAACCGGGAATCGCATCGGCGTGGGGCAAGGCCAAGGGACCGGGCGAGCTTTCGTAAAGCATGAGGAAAATGGCCAGTGCCGCGATCATGGATACGCCAAACACCCACATGATTCCTTTTTGGAGTGCCGTATTCACCGCCCCCCTCCCCACAGGTGCAGGTCGCCAAACCGGATTGCAACGATGATGTGGCAGACCACGATGCAAAACATCAGCACCGCCAGCCAGCGATGGAAGAAACGCCACGAGGCAATCAAGCTGCGCAGTTCGTGGTAGCGAACGAACCATTGCGAGTGGATGCAAAAATCCCTGGCCAAGGGCAGGATCTTCCGGGCAGACGGCCTCAACCCGGGCGAGGCAAGCACATGGCGCTTGAGCTGGCGATATTCCCGTTGCCGTTCGCCATACCCCTTGGCCATCGCCATAAAGCAGCCGACAAGAGAGGTCTGATGCACTCGTGGTTCCGGTGGCGACTGCTCCAGCCAATCGGCCTGCACGCCGGCCTGTTCAAGCTGTAGCCGACAGGTATTGAGTTCGGCTTGCACCTGCCCAAGCTCCAGCTCGCGACCCTCCAGCGAGCGCGGAACCTGAACATAGATCGTGCGGCCCACAATCCCCGTGGCCACGGTTGTTGCCAATGCTCCAATGGCCAGCATTCCCAATGCACTGGATGGGGCGAACGATGAATGGAAAACCACAATCCCCATACCGATGAAACCCGTCAGCACATGCAGGTCCATCCACATCCGCAAGGGACCGAGAAATGCAATCCGGACCAGCCGCTTACGCACGAGATAACCCAGATTCAAGACAAACAATCCCGTGGCGACTATTCCAGTCCACAGCCCCACCCTGCCGGATGACCGCAAGGCATCGTGCACCGCATGGAGAGGGCGTTGCGGACGCGCCAGTCCATAGTAGTCCCAGTGGCGGGCCAGGAAAAAAGCGAAGGCGATAAAAGAGGCAATCCCGACAATGGATAAAACCCATGACCGTAGCACCAGCATCGCCTTTTGCCGGGAAAGGGGTTTCATCCGCCCCCCTTCATTGCATGGCCAGCTTCGTCCCTGGCCGAACCGCCAAACTTGATTCCCATCCCTTTCAGAAGCGGGAAAGGCGGCTCGCCACCGGCAAACACAAAAACAAATTCCGCCGGCACCACCTGTCCGCCGATCCGTTCGCCAGCATCGGAATTCAGCGCCAGCACCGTCTCGCCCGGGTCGATCCGCTCAACCTGGGAGTTGAAAAATACCTCGACCCTACCCTCTTGCCGTGCAGCCTCAATATGCTCGCGGTTCCGCTGCTTGATGCGGAAAAAGGCGTTCCGGCGGTAGGAAAGCACGACCCGGTTTCCGGGTTGGGCGGCGAGTGCCAGCGCGGCTTCAATGGCGCTATCACCGCCGCCCACCACCAGCAAGGGAAGGTCGGCATAGTCCACCACGTCGATCAACCGATAGAGCACCTTCTCGGATTCCTCGCCGGGCACGCCAAGGCGGCGGGGCGTTCCGCGTCGGCCCAGCGCAAGGATGCAGTGGCGGCAAACGATTTCCCCAGCCGAGGTGGTCGCCGAAAATGTTCCGTCATCCCGCTGATCCAGCCCGGCCAGCTTGACCCCGGCGCGAACCTTGATTCCCGTGGATGAAAAAACACCTTCCCATAGCTCGATCAACTCCTCCTTCCGATACTGGGTACGCTTCATGCGGCCATATACCGGGAGGTCGACCGGTTGGGTCAGCGTCATCTTGTTGCGCGGATATTTCCTGACGGTTCCGCCAAGATCGTCCTGATCGATCACGGCGAAGCGCATTCCAAGCTCGTGCGCCCGCAGGGAGGCCGCAATGCCCGACGGACCGCAACCCACAATCAAAAGATCCAGAGGTGCCCTCCCATCCTCTGGAACGGAATCCTCCTGCAACCGTCGATGGATTGCCTCCACCGCACCGGTTCCCTGCACAATGGCGTGGCGAATCAATCCGATGCCACCCAGTTCGCCAATAATGAACAGGCCGGGAACAGAAGTTTCCCCCTCATTGTCTAGGAGCGGGATATCGGAACGTGCCGCAATATCACCCAGCCCGACGACCAGGGCGCCGACCGGACAGGCGGTTTCGCAACAGCCATGGCCCACGCAACCGGAGGCGTTCACAAGACACGCCTTGCCCTCGACCAAGGCCAGCACCCCGTGCTCCGGACAGGCCTGCACACAGGAGCCACATCCAATGCACTGGCCAATGTCGATTTGGGGATGTTGGGTTAACGCCTGATTCGAACCCTGTGCCTCGGCTTCGCGCATCTGCCGGAAAAGGCGCTCATCCTCGGCGGCCTGGATGGCGCGGTGCCAAATCCCGAGCACGGTAAAAACAGCGCAAAGGAAAACTCCTACACCTATCATCAAAACCGCATTCATCGTGACAACCCACCGTCAATTTCATTTGGAGAAAACCCTTTGGAATCCGCAGGATTTCTGCCAATTGGACAGAAGCATAGGTGTAGTCAGCAAAAAAAGTCACTCGGAAAAGAACAAGGAACAAGACGTATTAAGACCCCCTGATTTACGGAATACAACCAATGTTCCGCAATAGCTGGACAAAACAAAAGGCGGGGTAAAACCCCTGCTTTTAAAAGAACCACAGAGTAGCGGCTACTTGTTCGCACGAAAATATTCGATGAGCGCGTTGGTGGAGGCGTCGTGCACCAACTCCGAATCGCCTTCAAGTTCAGGAAGGATCTGCTTGGCGAGGATCTTGCCGAGCTCGACGCCCCATTGGTCGAAGGAGTAGATGTCCCAAACAATGCCCTGCACGAATATCTTGTGCTCGTAGAGGGCGACGAGCTGGCCGAGTACGGACGGGGTCAGCTTGTCGGCCATGATGCTATTGGTCGGGCGGTTGCCTTCGAAGGTCTTGTGCGGGATCAGTTCGGCGGGTACGCCTTCGGCTTCGAGCGCCTCCTTGGTCTTGCCGAAGGCCAGCGCCTCGGTCTGCGCGAAGAAGTTGGCCATGAGCTTGACGTGGTGGTCGCCAATGGGATTCTGCGATTTGCAGAAGCCAATGAAGTCGCACGGGATGAGCTTGGTGCCCTGGTGGATGAGCTGGTAGAAGGCGTGCTGGCCGTTGGTACCCGGCTCGCCCCAGATGACCGGCCCGGTTTGCCACTCGACCTTTTCGCCGGAGCGGGTGACATATTTGCCGTTGCTCTCCATATCGCCCTGCTGGAAGTAGGCGGCGAAGCGGGAAAGATACTGGTCGTACGGCAGGATCGCCTGTGTTTCTGCATCGAAGAAGTTGTTGTACCAGATGCCCAGCAGCGCGAGGATTACGGGCATGTTTTCGGCCAGCGGCGCGGTGCGGAAGTGGGTGTCCATCTTGTGGTAGCCAGCAAGCAGTTCAGTGTAGTTTTCCGGCCCGATGGCAAGCATCAGCGGCAGGCCAATGGCGGAAGTAAGCGAGTAGCGGCCGCCGACCCAGTTCCAGAAGGCAAACATGTTGGCGGTGTCGATGCCGAATTTGGAAACAGCCTCGGCGTTGGTGGAGAGCGCCACGAAGTGCTTGGCGATGGCGGCTTCGTCCTTAAGGGCGTCGAGGCACCAGGAGCGCGCGGTATGCGCGTTGGTCATGGTTTCCTGCGTGGTGAAGGTTTTGGAGGCGACAATAAAGAGTGTTTCGTCGGCTTCCAGCCCCTGGAGCGCCTCGGCGATATGCGTGCCATCGACGTTGGAGACAAACAGCACATTGAGGTCGCGTTGCGTGTATGGCTTGAGCGCCTCGTAGGCCATGACGGGGCCGAGGTCGGAGCCGCCAATGCCAATATTGACAATGTTCTTGATCGGTTTCCCGGTATGGCCCTTCCATTCGCCGGAACGGATCTGACCGGAAAAGGCAGACATCTGGTCGAGCACGGCGTGAACCTTCGGAACCACGTTTTCGCCGTCAACCTCGATCACGGCATCCTTCGGGGCGCGCAGTGCGGTGTGCAGCACGGCGCGGTCTTCGGTGCCGTTGATCTTTTCGCCGGTAAACATCGCTTCGATCCACTGCTTGAGATCGGCGGATTCGGCCAGCGCAACCAGCTTTTCCACGGTTTCGGCGGTAATGCGGTTCTTGGAATAGTCGAGCAGCAGCTCTTCGGCCTTGAGGGTAAACTGCGCGGCGCGGCCGGTGTCGGCGAAAAGATCGCGCAGGTGCACCTCTTTCATCTCGGAAAAATGGGCTTTAAGCGCCTTCCATTCTGAACGTTCGGTCAATTTGGATGTCATATAAACCACTCCTGTCTTCAAGTTGGTTCGAGCGCAAGAAACTACCGTCATTGGAACAGGGGTTTAAAGCAAAAACGCTGGAATCTATGCCGGAAAGCAGACTTGTTTTGCGGCGGGTCGACCGATAAAGTGCGCTCTTCTATTACTAGAAAAGGATTTACATGAAACAAAGACCATTTCTTCTGCTTGCGTTGCTCGTTGCGGTTCCCATGCTTGGAAGCTGCGAAGTTGAAAAAAGCGACCTCAACATTAAGCGAATTTCCCGTTCCGTGGCCTACTCGCTGCCGGTCTACCACCTCAACCAGCTATCGTTCGACGAAAACATTGCCACAAACGCCTTCAACCTGTTCATCAACGCACTCGACCCTTCGCGCAGCTACTATCTCCAATCCGACATCGACGCCTTTACCCTGGAATCCCCGGAACTTGCTAAACGCCTGCTCAAGAAGGGCGACATTGGCTTTGCCACCCGCGCATTCGACATCCTGATGGAGCGGATCGAAAACCGCATGGCCTTCACCGAAGAATTGCTGGAAAAGGGCTTCGACACATCGACCGACGAAACCTTCCTGTGGGACCGGAAGGAGGCCGAATGGATAAAAACCGAGGCCGAGTGGGATGAGCTATGGCGCAAGCGCATGAAAAACGAATATATCGCACGGCTCGTATCCCGGCAGGTCTATGCCGATGAGAAAGAAGCCGAAACCAACACGGTCGACTCCGCCGAGACCATCGTCACCAATATCGTGGCCAACGCCGAAGGCGAGTATGACGAAGAGGCCGAAGACGCCGACCTCTCCCCCGAAGAGTTCATCCTTGAACGCTACAAGCAATTCAAGCTCACGATGGAATCGTTCGATGAGGAGATGCTGCTCCAGCGCTACCTCACCGCCTTTTCCCACGTCTATGATCCGCATAGCGACTACATGTCGCCCAGCAGCGTCGAGGATTTCGACATCAACATGAAGCTCTCGCTCGTTGGCATCGGTGCCATGCTGCGCCCCGACGATGGCGCGGCCAAGATCGTGCGCGTCATTCCCGGCGGCCCGGCCGACCAGGATGGACGCTTGAAGGCCGGCGACAAGATCATCGCCGTGGCGCAGGGCGACGACGAACCGGTAAGCATCCTGCACTGGCCGCTCTACAAGGCCGTCCGCATCATTCGCGGCGAAATCGATTCAAAAGTCGTGCTGACCATCATCCCCGCCTCCGACCGCTCCGGCACGCGCACCAAGAAAATCGACCTCATCCGCGACGAAGTAAAACTCGAGGAACAGGCCGCCAAGAGTGAAGTCAAGGAGATCGATCTTGGCGATGGAAATACCCGGCGGCTCGGCGTCATTACCCTCCCCGACTTCTATGCCGATTTCGACGCGACCAGCAAGAACCAGAAAGATGCGCGCCGCGCCTCCACCGATGTCCGGCGGCTGATTAACGAACTCACACTCGAGGGTATCGAAGGCCTCGTGCTCGATCTGCGCAACAACGGCGGCGGCTCGCTGGTCGAATCCATCGACATCGCCGGACTGTTCATCTCGTCCGGCCCCATCGTACAGGTCAAGGAACGCGGGGGCGTCCAGGTGCTGCCCGACGCCGACCCGGAAGTCGATTATGATGGCCCCATGATCGTGCTCGTCAACCGCCTCAGCGCCTCGGCCTCCGAGATTCTCGCCGCCGCGCTGCAGGACTACAAGCGCGCCATCATCGTGGGCGACAAGCAGACGCACGGCAAAGGCACGGTGCAGACCCTCATGTCGCTTGGCGGCAACCGCCTAGGTTCGCTCAAGCTGACCACGGCCGGCTTCTACCGCATCAATGGCGGCTCCACCCAGCTCAAGGGCGTCACGCCGGACATCGTTATCCCTTCCTACCTCGACGTCATGGACATTGGCGAAGACTCGCTCAAGCACGCCCTCCCCTGGGACACCATCCGCCCGGCCATGTACCGCACCGCAAACGGACTGGCCGATCTCATTCCCCTGCTCGCCGAGCAATCCAGGGAACGCATTGAAAACAATGGCGAGTTTCAGCTTTATCTGCAACGGCGCGAACGGCTCAAGGAGCGCTTCGAAACCAAAACCGTTTCGCTATCGCTGACCAACCGCATCGCCGAAGCGGAAGCCGAGAAAGAGCTCGACGACATACAGTCCGGCGCATTTCTCGACGAAGAGGAGGAGGACGACACCAACGACATCGTCCTCGACGAAACCCTCAACATTCTCTCCGGCATGATCAACTTCAAGAACCACCCCGAAGCGGCGCCGGTCCTGAGTTCAAGCGATGGCTAGCGAATCCTGAGAAATGGCATGGCTGTAGGTGGGGGCGTTGACCCCGCCATTTCCGAACGAGGCTATGCAAAGAGACTCCGGGGTCACCGCCCCCGGCTACAACGTTTCTTAAAACGCATCAGCCGCCGGAAACCTCGTCATTTTCCCGCCACTTCCCGGACATAACGGAAGCCGACATCGGAAGGGGCGACGGGTGTATCGGAGGAATGGCTGCACGGGAGATAGTTTTCGGACGTAAAGGCGCTACCGCCTTTGAGCTGATAACCCATCTTGTTGGGTAGCGGCGTAGAGGTCATTTCGCGGACGTTGCCAGCCATGTCGTACGCCCCGTAGACGGAAACATCGCGCATGAACTTTCCGGGCGGCGCCCATAGCGGAAAGCGGGCCTTGCCCTTTTCATTCCCCTTCACCAGTGCAAGGTTTGCTTTGGGATCATACCCGTTGCCCCAGACATACCGGCGCCCATCGACCCCGCGGGCGGCCTTTTCCCACTCCTCGACCGTTGGCAGCCGGATGGTGGCACCCGTTTGGCGGCTCTTCCATTCGCAGAATGCGTCGGCGGCCTCGTGCGAAATTCCGATAACGGGATATTCCAAATCCAAGCGTTCATCGGCCAGTTTCCCCTGTTCGTCCCACGCATCATGATGATCCTCTTGGTCGAAATGGATGTGGCTCATGGTTGTGGACCTTAGTCCGGGATCATCCAGGCTTTTCCAGAATTCGAGATATTCGGCCACTGTGACCTCGTGCTTCTTGATGAAGAAGGCCGGTAGCGAAAGACGGCGCTTGCGGTAGAAGCGCGAATCCTCGCCGCCAAAAAGAAAATCGCCGCCCGGAACATGGACCATCCCGTCGGGAACCGAACCGGGAATCTCCAGTTCGACCTGCTTCTGTTCACCATGGCCGATATGAACCGGATAGGGGATCAGCTGCCCGTCACCGCAGGTGACCTGCAAAACATAGGAGCCTTTGTCGATCTCCTTGATCTGAAAGGGTGGCTTGCCGCGCCAGATCGCATCGCCCTGCAGCATGCGCGGGGTGGTTTCGTCTTCGAGCATCGGCCAGACCATCACATCATGGACGCTCTCGGGGCCAATGATTTCGAGGCTGCCCTCCCCCTTCACACGCGACTTGATGCCGGACAGGAGCTCCCTGACAGGAGATGCATTGTAGCAGAGCCTGGCCCGGTCGTAATCCTTCCGGGCCAAGGTGGATTCGATTCGCTGTTGCGTATAATCGGCAAAGCGCTGTTGAATTTCGTATTTTGAACGGTATCGAAATGGAATTGCCGCAAAGCATTCGTTGAACTCGGCAAAGCGGCCGTCCATCTCAAGATTCAATTCCTCCAGTCGCCTTTCAAGGGAGCGTTCCTCGTCCGACTGCCCGATAAACACCGTGCCCTTGCGCAACTGCTGAAGACGGGTATGGATCGACATCGTCTGCGCATCCAAGGTGTCAAGTTTTCCGCGAAGCTCTTCGGCACGCGCCTGTTGCCTCTCGAAGCCCCGCCGCTGTTGAATGCGCTCCACCACCGAAAACGCAATGAAAGAAACCAGCACCACGCCAACAATGGCCTTCTGGAAAGGATTCTTCCGGTGCCGGGCAATGCCGAACACGGGAACGCGCTTGCGCGCATTCTTCTTCCTCAGGCTTTGAGGCGTTAAATCCATTTGCCTACAAGGCGGCAAGCGCAATGTTGAAGGTTTCGCTCGGGCGCATGGCCTTGAAGGCGAGTTCCTCGTCCGGGCGGTAGTAGCCGCCGATGTCCATGGCGACACCTTGGATGGCGATGAGTTCGTCGACGATTTGGGTCTCGCTGGCGGCCAGGGTTTCGGCCAGCTTTGCAAAGCGTGCCTTGAGCTCGGCGTCGGTATCCTGCGCGGCGAGTGCCTGTGCCCAGTAGAGTGCGAGATAGAAATGACTGCCCCGGTTGTCGAGCTCGTTGACCTTGCGGGACGGCGACTTGTTTTCCTCCAGGAACTTGGCATTGGCCGCGTTGAGCGTATCGGCAAGGATCTGCGCCTTGTCGTTTTCAAAGACCGCCGCGAGGTGCTCAAGCGATACGCCAAGCGCGAGGAATTCCCCGAGGGAATCCCAACGGAGGTGGTTTTCCTTTTCAAACTGCTGGACGTGCTTTGGTGCGGAACCGCCGGCTCCGGTCTCGAAGAGGCCGCCGCCGTTCATCAGCGGAACGATGGAGAGCATCTTCGCGCTGGTGCCCAGCTCAAGGATCGGGAAAAGGTCGGTCAAATAGTCGCGCAGCACATTGCCGGTAACGGAGATGGTGTCCTCGCCAGCCTTCGCGCGTTCAAGGGATATTCGGGTCGCCTCGATCGGTGCCATGATTTGAATATCCAGGCCTTCGGTATCGTGGTCCTTGAGATACTCGCTTACCTTTTCGATCAGCTGCGCGTCGTGGGCACGGTTTTTGTCGAGCCAGAAGATGGCCGGCGCGCCGGTCTTGCGGGCGCGCTTAACGGCAAGCTTCACCCAGTCGCGGATCGGTGCATCCTTCACCTGGCAGGCGCGCCAGATGTCGCCCGCTTCCACTTCATGCTCAAAGAGCACATTGCCTGAGGCATCGCTCACGCGGACGGTTCCGGCGGCCGGAATCTCGAAAGTCTTGTCGTGCGAGCCGTATTCCTCGGCCTTTTGCGCCATGAGGCCGACGTTCGGCACGCTACCCATGGTGGCGGGATCGAAAGCACCGTTCTTCTTGCAAAAGTCGACCGTCTCGGCGTAGACGCCCGCGTAGCAACGGTCGGGAATAACATAGTTGGTGTCCTGCTGCTGGCCGTCCTTGTTCCACATTTGGCCGGAGGCGCGGATGGCGGCCGGCATGGAGGCATCGATGATGATGTCGCTCGGGACGTGGAGGTTGGTGATGCCCTTGTCGGAGTTGACCATGGCAATGTCCGGGGCGGATTCATAAACAGCGGCGATATCGGCCTCGATCTCCGCCTTCTTGTCGGCGGGCAGGTTTTCAATCTTGTCGTACAGGTCGCCTAGGCCGTGGCTCGCGTCGACGCCGAGTTCGGCGATGACATCGGCATGCTTTTCGAAGACATCCTTGTAGAACACCTTGACGCAGTGGCCAAAGATGATCGGGTCGGAAACCTTCATCATGGTTGCCTTCATGTGCAGGGAAAAGAGCGTACCCGCCTCCTTCGTCGCGGCGATCTGCTCCGCAAGGAATTTTTCCAGTGCCTTGGCATTCATGAAGGTGCCGTCGAGCACCTCGCCCGCCTGGAGTGCAAGACCGTCCTTAAGAACCGTTGCGCCACCGTCGGCAGCAATGAGCTCGATCTTGGCGGTGGTCGCCTCCGGAACCGTGACGGATTTTTCATTCCCGAAGAAGTCGTTGCCGGACATGCTCGAAACCACGGACTTGGAATCGGCCGACCAGGCACCCATGGGGTGCGGGTGGTGCTTGGCGTACTGCTTGACGGCAGCAGCGGCACGGCGATCGGAGTTGCCCTCGCGCAGCACGGGGTTCACCGCACTGCCCTTGACCTTGTCGTAGCGCGACTGGATGGCCTTTTCTTCCTCGGAAGACGGCTCCTCCGGATAGTCGGGAAGCTGGAAGCCTTTGGCTTGCAGCTCGGCAATGGCGGCCTTGATCTGCGGGATGGAGGCGGAAATATTCGGCAGCTTGATAATGTTCGCTTCCGGCGTCAGTGCAAGCTCGCCCAGTTCGGCCAACGCGTCGCCGACGCGTTGTTCTTCGGTCAAGACATCCGGAAAGTGTGCAAGGATACGGCCCGCAAGGGAAATATCGCGTGTTTCAACCGCCACGCCCGCAGCGCCGGTGTAGGCTTCAATGATCGGAAGCAATGAATGCGTCGCTAGCGCCGGCGCTTCGTCGGTGATCGTATAGATGATTTTTGCTTTATTGCTCATAATGTTTTCCATTTGTTGGATTTCGTCTCAAAATCAGAGCTGATGTGTTTATTTGAAAGGCGGAATGATGTCAAGGCGGGGGTCAATCCTGTCCGGCGTTGAACTCCTTCACAAGGCGGTCCA
>JBDLHZ010000018.1:0-15537 GCA_039715135.1 Verrucomicrobiota bacterium | reverse complement strand
GCGGAGGGGGCGCGCACCCCGGTGTGCGCAATGTTCACCAATATGCCAACCATGATGCCGGAGACAACCAGACTCGATCCGCCATAGCTGATAAACGGTAGTGCCAACCCCTTGGTGGGCACGCATCCGGTGACGACCGCAAAGTTGATCAAGGCCTGCATCGTGATCATCAAGGTAATGCCGAATGCCAAAAACCGGCCAAAGTCGTCGCGGGTGTTGAAGGCAATCCTCAAACCGAAGATAAAAAGAACGACATACATCAACAGCATCACCAAGGTGGTGACCAAACCTAGTTCCTCGCCAATGATCGGAAAGATAAAGTCGGTGTGCGCCTCGGGCAGATAGTGGTATTTCTGCATGCTGTTGCCATACCCGACCCCCCAGAGATTGCCGCCGGCAAATGCGCGCCACGAGTTGACCAGCTGCCACGCCTCATCATGCTGGTATTTCTGCGGATCGAGGAAGGCGAGGATGCGACCCATGCGCTCCGGATTTTGGAAGATAAGAAACACAACGAGCAGCAAACCGCAAAGGCCGGTGAACAGCAGCGGTCCCACAGCCGCCCCGCCCAGGAACATCATGAAGACAGCCACGGACGAGAGTAGCATGGTGGCACCGAAATCCGGCTCGACAATGAGCAGCAGGGCAAAGCAGGCCAGCATGCCGAAAGGGATAAGAATGCCGCGCTTGAGTTCGTCGATACGCCGCTGGTTGCGCGCAAGCCACCAGGAAAAAAGCATGATCATGCCCAGCTTGGCAATCTCCGAAGGCTGGACGGTCAGCGGCCCGATGCGCAGCCAACGCCAACTGCCGTTGATGTTATGTCCTATGCCGGGGATGCGCACCAGAATAAGCAGCAGCACCGACAACACCGCAAGTGGAATGGCGAGTTTTTGATAGAAGCGATAATCAAAGCGTGTGGCCACGCAGGCCACGCAAAAGGAAAGCACCAGCCAAATCAGCTGGCGCTTGACGAAAAAGGTCGAATCATCGTATCTGGCGGAACTGGCACTGGCCAGTATCACAATACCAAGTGTCACGAGTATCAATACGATGGCAATAAACAGCGAGAGGCTCTTTCGCATCGATACCCGCGCTCCTGTTCTACTCCGCGATCGGAATGCGCAAACGCTGCCCTTCCTTGACTGCGGATTCGTCGGAAATATTGTTCAGGCGCATGATATCGCTCTTGCTCACGCCATATTGGCGGGAAATATCGTCGAGTGTTTCGCCCGGATACACCACGTGGTCCATGACCGCGTCCACCTGCAGGCTTCCGGTTTCAACCGGCTCGACCTCGGACGATGCCATCGGTGCAGGCGCAGGCTCTTCAACCGCAGGCTCAACTGGATCGGCTTTCTTCGGCTTGGATTTTTGCGTGTTGGTGGGCACCTTTCCGCCGCTGGGGATGGAAAGCTTTTCGCCGGCAAAAATCTTGTCGTCCGTAATGTTGTTGAGCGAGCGCAGGTCGTCGAGGCTTACGCCGGCGGCCACGGCAATCCCGGAAAGGGTGTCGCCCTTCTGGATCACATACTCGCCGCCTTTTTTCACGGAAGGCGCCTTTTTAGGAGAGACCTTGCGGCGGCTTCCGGCGGGAACGCGGAGCTCTTGCCCAACATAGAGTACATCGGGGTTCGACAGGTTGTTCATCGAAACAAGCGTTGCGGTCGTAGTGTCGAACTCAACCGCCAGGCGCGAAAGAATATCGCCCTTCTGGACAATGTAGGTTTCGGTGTTTCCGGTATAGGTCGACGGGGCAACATACGGCTCCGGCGTGCTGCTTACGCTATCGATTATGACCGGATCATAGACCGTATCCTGTCCGCCATCCGGTTGGTAGAGGGAATCGGAAGCAACCGCCTGGGTGCTGCCCGACTTTCCTTTATGCTCGTGTTTCACAATGCCCTTGTGCCGCGCACCTGCACCGCGACCGCTACCCTTCGACTCTGTGGTAACACATCCTTGCGCCAGGGCAAATGCGACTAGCGCGACAATATGCAAACCTAAAACTGCTGATCCGATCTTCATAACCAAACTCCTTTTCAACTGTGCTCTATCAGTCAACGACTGTGTTTTCATAAGGCATCACCTCCACCCTGCACCGATTCATGGAAGAGCGCAACGAAGCGCTCCCCGCGTTCCTCGAAACCTATAAACTGGTCGAAGCTGGCACAACCTGGGGATAACAGAACCGTTTCCCCCGGTTTGGCGGCGTTTCGGGCGGCGTTGAAAGCTTTTTCCAACGTCCCGCATTCCACGCACGGACAAAACCCGCTCCAAGCTTGATACATTGCTCGGGATGCTTGACCAGTAAGGTATATGCTCCTTGTGCGTTCCGCCAGTATTTCTTTGATAAAAGTGTAGTCCGACTCCTTCGGAAGCCCCCCGGCGATCAAATGGATGCCCGTACCGCAAGCCTGCAACGCCGTGGCCACGGCAGCTAGATTCGTGGCTTTCGAGTCGTTGATATAGGCCACGCCGTCCAATTCCCCCACCCGCTGGAGCCGATGCGGCAACGGCTCGAAACCCCGTGCGGCGGCCTCGGCCACCTTTTGTGGGATCCCGCAGACCGCAGCAACAGCGGCTCCGGCGGCTCCGGTGCACCCTCCAAGAACCGGGGAATCAAAAAGCGTGTCCGATAGATCGAGCACAGGCTCCGACCCTTCAAAAACCCGCCCGTTTTCAAAGAAATAGCCCGCATCCGGCGTTCCACCGAAGGTAATCCAGCGACGCTCGCCCTCCACATCGGCCTTGAATGGCTCAAGCAGGTCGACAGGAACCAGGCACGCGTCGCCTTGGGCAAAATCCGGACGGGTGTGGCACGTGCTTCCCGTCTGCGGGAGCACGTCTTTTTCAGAATGCCCTGCGACCGCATTTGCGTGCTCCATCGGAATGGAAGCCCGCACCACACCGGTTTTCGGGTTTGCGGTCAACCCAAGGCTGGAGCCGAAGATACGTGCCTTGGTGCGCCGATAGAGATCCATGTTTTCATGCCGGTCGAGATGGTTTGGCAGCACATTGAGCACCACCGCCACCTCCGCGCGGAAGTTCTGTACCGTTTCGAGCTGGAACGAGCTAACCTCCAGTACCAGCCAGTCCAGATCCGGGTTGCCCGCCACCGTCTCGCAGGCTGGAATGCCATAGTTTCCGCCAATCGCCGCCTTCTGCCCTGCCAACTGGAGCATTTCGCAGATCCACTTCACCGCCGTGCTCTTGCCATTCGACCCGGTCACCGCCACCGTCTTTCCCCGATGGCGCGACCAGCCCAGCTCCAGTTCCGAAAGCAACGGAACCCCCGCCTCGCGCACCGCACATATCCAAGGATGGGAAAGGCTGAAACCGGGACTGACAATACAGATATCGAAATCGCGCTCTTCCAATGTATGGGAAACCTCCGCATCATCGGCGGTTTCCTGCGAAAGCACCACGGTTTCGCAACCCTCCGCACGCAATAACCGCTCCGCCGCCCGCCCACTGCGGCCGTATCCAAGGATTAATGCTGTACGATACTTTTCCATCTTCAACTTAAACCCGCGCTGGTCTTTGAAATATCAATTTCCACAAACTGTCCCTGCTACCACTCTCCACTCCGTTGCGAGTGAACTACATAGGGACTCTTCTTCGTAGTTCCGTCGCAGTAAAACGGAGACGGTTCCCCTTCTTGCCGTCTTCCCGATAAAGCTCGATCCACTCCTCCACTGTCTGGCGGAGTTCCCTGTTT
Source organism: Verrucomicrobiota bacterium (assembly GCA_039715135.1). Classification (GTDB taxonomy): domain Bacteria; phylum Verrucomicrobiota; class Kiritimatiellia; order Kiritimatiellales; family Pontiellaceae; genus Pontiella. Next base: position 11,816 of record JBDLHZ010000018.1, on the reverse strand, counting down.
CCTTTTCCAACTTCAGAAACGCTTTCCTCCCTTAGGTCGGTGAAGCGTTGTCCGCCTGTGGAGTTCAAAATCTGTGTCTATTTGTGTCCATCTGTGGTTCCTCACCGGATCTTCAGGGTGGCAACGCCGATGAGGGCGAAGATGATCGCCAGTATCCAGAAGCGCGTAACGATGACGGTTTCGACCAGCTCCGGTTCGCGGTTTTCATCCATTGCGCGCTCCTTCTCGACAAACTCGAAGTGGTGGTGCAACGGCGCGCACTTGAAGACGCGGCGACCTTTCCCGAAACGCTTTTTCGTATATTTAAAGTACCCGCTTTGAATCACCACGCTGGCTGCTTCGATCACAAAAACACCACCCACAATGATGAGTAGCAACTCCTGCTTGATGAGGATTGCCAGCATGGCGATGGCACCGCCGATCGCGAGGCTACCGGTATCGCCCATGAAAATCTTGGCGGGGTGGCAGTTGTACCACAGGAAGCCAAGTCCCGCACCGAGCAGCGCGCCGCAAAACACCGTCAGTTCGCCGCTACCGCGCACGAACGGAACCTGCAGGTATTCCGCAAAGTTGTAGTGCCCGGCCACGTAGGTCAGGAACAGATAGGCCACCGCCACAGAATTTGAGCACCCGATCGCCAGCCCGTCCAGCCCGTCGGTCAAGTTGACCGCATTGGATGCGCCAACCAGCACAACGACCATGAAGATAAACCCACCGATCAACCCCATATCCAGAATCGGGTTCTTGAAAAACGGCACCATCAGGTCGCGGGCGCGTGCCTGCATGTCGGGAATAGACCAAAGCACCGCAAAAACCACCGCCGCCCAAGCGAGCTGTGCGGTAAACTTCATTTTGACACTCAATCCATTCCTACGCTTGATCTTCAGATAGTCGTCCGCAAAGCCGATCAACCCCATCAGGCAGAAGGTGCCGAGTGTCAGTACTACATACATATTGACCGGCACCGCCCACAGCAGCGTGGCTCCAGCGGCGGAAAAAATGATCAGCAGTCCACCCATGGTCGGCGTGCCAATCTTCCGGCTGCGATCCAACACGGCCACGCGCTCGTCCTCTTTCTGCTCGCCAAAGTTAATGATGCGCAGGCGCTTGATCAGCCACGGGGCCAGCACCAGTGAAATGATGAATGCCGTCGCCGCCGCCCCGAGCGTGCGGAACGTGATGTATTTGAAGAGCCGAAGCTCCGACAAATGGCTTTCCAGCAACGATAGATAATAAAGCATCCCCTAACTCTCCTTAAAATATTCCAGCACCCGCTCGAGCTGTTCGCCGCGCGATGCCTTCAGCAGAACAAAATCGCCGGCATGCAGATGTTCTTTCAGAATCTGCGCGGCTTCGGTGATCTCCGACGCATGGAAAAACCGGTCCGCTCCGTTGCAGATAATGTACTTGCCGAGTTCGCCAACCGCAACCACTCCGTCAAGACCCAGACCGTCGATGAATCGACCAAGCTCGGCATGCTCCTGTTCGGCGGTGTCGCCCAACTCGCGCATCCCGCCAACAACCGCCCATTTTTTTCCGGCTCCGGGAAGGTTGGCGAAGGTGTGCAGGTTGGCACGCATCGAGAGCGGATTGGCGTTGTAGGCATCGTTGATGAACTTTACGCCGCGCACTTCCGACTCCTCCCAGCGCATCGCCGGAAGCTTGAACTTGCGCAGCCCCTCCGCCACCTCGCCGGGCGACAGTCCCAGCTCCAGCCCAAGCGCAATGGCACGCAGCGCGTTTCTCATGATGTGCTCGCCGGGCAGCGGCATAGGGAATTCGTGGTTTGCAACTGACAAAACGGACGCATCGGACACGAATCCGGCATAGTCCGCAGCTCCTTCCAGTGAAATGGTTATCACACTTGCACAGGTGTGATAATCCATCAGGGAACACCACTCGCTGTCGCGGTCGAGGATCACCAAGCCATCGGATGGAATCCGCCAGGCCAGTTCGGCCTTTTCGCGGGCAATTTCCTCCAGCGAATTGAAATTCTCGCGATGCGCATTGCAGATATCGGTCAGGATGCCAATGCCGGGCTGGAGCATATCCGCCAGCACCGCGATCTCCCCGGGTCGGTTCATGCCGATCTCGAAAACACCGTATTTAGCGGTGCGCGGCATGGCGAGCATGGAGAGAGGAAGACCAATGTGGTTGTTGTAGTTCCCGGCGGTGCGGTGGGTTTCGCCCTTGATGGAAAGCACGTCGGCACACATTTCCTTGACGGTGGTCTTGCCGACGCTGCCGGTGATGCCAACGACGGTACCGATCCATTCCTGGCGGTAGCCGCGCGCGAGTTCCTGCAAGCCCTTGATCGTATCCGGCACATGCAGCACCGGATTGCCGGACCATTGGAATTGCTCGTCCACCAGCGCACCGCTCGCCCCGTTTTCAAAGGCCTGCCGCACAAAATCGTGACCATCGAGGTTTTCGCCCCGGATGGCGACATAGAGATTGCCCGGCTGGATCGTGCGCGTGTCGTTTGAAATTCCCGTGACGGAACCATCGGGCACCCCGTTTTCCCAAGGTTTGGAAATCCATCGCGACAACTCCTCTGGACAAAATTCCGGCATTATCCCAGTATCTCCCTAACTGTTTCGCGGTCATCAAACGGTATGATGGTATCCTTCAGTTCCTGATAGGTTTCATGGCCCTTGCCAGCCACCAGCAGAATATCCTTGCGCCCCGTTTCCTTAATCCCCCTCTTGATCGCGTCGCGGCGGTCGAACACCACTTCGAACGCTTCCTCGCCGGCAAAACCTTCGAGGATGTCGGCGACGATCGCAGCGGGATCCTCCTTGCGCGGGTTGTCGGAGGTAATGATGCTGAAATCAGCCAGTTCGGCGGCGGCCTGCCCCATCAACTTGCGCTTGCCGCGATCCCGGTTCCCGCCGCAACCGAAGACGACGATTAGCTTCCCCTTGCAGATTTCGCGCAGGGTTCCCAGCACGTTGCGCAGCGCATCGTCGGTGTGGGCATAGTCGACAAACACCTTCTTGTGCTTGCGGTTCGGCACCGGTTCCAGCCGACCGGGAATGGCCTGTATGTTTCCCAGCGACTTTGCCATGCGATCGAGACCAATCCCGCACAACCCGCCGACCGCCAAGGCTGCAAGCGCATTACTGATGTTGAAACGTCCAAGCAGGTTCAAGCAGACACGGGTTTCCCCCCACGGGCTCAAAATCTGGAAATAGGTTCCGCCGGCATCCAACCTGGCGTCGGATGCACGGACCATCGCCTGTTCACAAAAGCCGTAGGTCACCACATCCGCCTCGATCCTTCCATCCTCCAGCAGCTTGCGCCCCCATGGGTCGTCGATATTGACGACGACTGAATGGCCCACCTCCTTGCCCTGTGCATGGAACAGCTTGGACTTCACATCGAAGTAGGTTTCCATGTCCTTGTGGTAGTCGAGGTGATCCTGGGTCAAGTTGGTGAAGACACAGATATTGAAATCGATCCCGAGTGTGCGCTGCAAGGCGATAGCGTGGGAGGAAACCTCCATTACCGCACTGTCGCAGCCCGCCTCCCGCATTTGCCGGAACAAGGCATGGATATCCGGAGCCTCCGGCGTGGTATGCGCTGCCGGAAGCGTGCGATCACCGATCTCATACGCCACCGTGCCGAGCAAGCCGGGAAGGGCCCCGCCGTCGCGAAGCACGTCGCGGACCATGTAGGCCGTGGTGGTCTTCCCGTTGGTTCCGGTTACTCCGACGATCTTCATCTGGCGCGAGAGATCGCCATGGTAGGCGTTCGCAATTTCGGCCAGCGCCCGGCGCGCGCACGGAACCCGGACGTGTGCAACCTCTGTCCCGAGGTCGAGATTGTTCTCGGATACCACGGCAACAGCACCGTTGGAAAGCGCCTCGGCAACGTATTGCGCACCGTCTTCCTTGTGGCCGCGAACGGCAACGAACAGTCCATCTGGCTCCACCCTCCGCGAGTCGTAGGCGATCCCCTCGATCCCGACATCGACAGGACCCTTGACCTCCAGCGTTTCAGTGGATTGCAATAATGTTTCAAGCTTCATGATTCAGGCCTTGCAACGTAGACTCGGTCGCCCTCCGGCGAAATGCGCAGATAGCGGACGGCAAATTCGGCAATCTCCCTGAACGCGGGACCACAGACCGTTCCACCATAGTATTTGATCTTCCTCCCCGACTCGGTGTACTCGCCGGGATCGTCCGCCACGATAATGATTCCAATCTCTGGATTTTCCACCGGCAGGAACCCGACGAACGAGGAGGTGAAATTCTTGGAGTAGTAGCCCCCTCCCTCGGCGGCGGGACGGATTTTCTGCGCGGTTCCGGTCTTTCCACCCACGTGGTAGCCCTCCACCGACGCCTCGGTTCCAGTGCCACCCTCCTCCGTCACGCGTGCAAGCAGCTTGCGCATGCGCCGGGCGGCGGCGGGAGTGATTGGGCGGCCAAGCTCCTCGGGCTTGTATTCCTGCAACACCGTTCCATCGGCCGCGACCACCTGCTTGACAAGCATCGGCCTCATCTGCACCCCGTTGTAGGCAATGGCGTTTATCATGGAGAGCACTTGCAGGGCGGTGACACTGATCTCGTGGCCCATGCCGATGCGCGTAATACTGATTTTCGACCAGTTTTTCGGCGAATAGAAAATTCCGGCCTCCTCGCCGGGCAGACCCACGCCAAGGCGGTCGCCGAAGTGGAAGGCCTTCAGGCTGTCGTAAACCCGTTTCTCCCCCATCTGCAGCGCAATCTTGGCCGTGCCGATATTGCTCGAATACTTGACTACATCCGCCACGGAAATGATGCCTTCCCCGTGGCTATCCTCCAACTTCCTCCCGCCATAGACCCAATAGCCGTTTTCGCAGTCGATCATGTCGTTTTCCGATACAATGCCGTGGTCGAGCGCGGCGGCAACCACACCGGCCTTCATGGTGGAACCGGGCTCGTAGTTGAAACTGATCGCGCGGTTGCGCCGCCACTCGGCGGGTGCTTTCCCATAGCGATTCAGGTCGTAGGTCGGATGCGAAGCCATCGCCAGAATCTCGCCGGTGCGCACATGCTGAACAATCGCCCATGCGCCTTTGGCATGAAAATCGGCGCACATTTTCTCAATGGTTTTTTCGACCACATATTGCAGTTGCTGGTCGAGCGTAAGCACCACGTTTGCACCATCCTCCGGTTCGATATCAACCGTACGGGTGCTATAGATCTCCCGTTTCAAGCCGTCCCTCTTGCTCACGCGAAGCCCCGCCTTGCCACGCAGATACTTGTCCATGCGCAGCTCAACACCAGCCCCTCCAACACTCTCGCGGTTCGCAAAGCCAACGACGTGCGCCATGAGCGCCCCTTTGGGATAGTTGCGAATGGGTGCCTCTTCAAGCATTACGCCGCGCAGATAGATATTGGTTTTGACTCCATCATGCAGTTCTTCGGGGGTATACATCAACCCAAGCGCCCGGCGCTTGAAACGTTCGAGTTGTTGGCCAGGCACATATTTCTTGAGACGGACATACTGGCGGGAGGTGTCCGATAGCTTTTCATGCAACTCGTCCGCAGGCATCCGGAACTCCTGGACGAGGTATTTGCAGACGGAGGAAAGGTCGCCATGCTCGGCAATATACGAAGGGTCGGCGCAAACATGGTAGGCGTCGAGATCCATAGCCAGTATTTCGCCGTTGCGGTCGATGATACGACCGCGGTTCCCCATCGGCTTCCACTTAAGCACCCGGCCTTCCTCGATCGGCTCACACACCCACTCCGCAGGGCGCAGGTGCAGAAAGGCCAGCCGGACACCAATGCCCGTGAAAACAATCAGGATTGCGGCTGCAAGCAGCGCAATCCTTCCTTTATGCCGTACCTCTGCCATGTTTCCCGGCTACTCCCCCATATTATAAGGAACCCTTTTTATTGAAGGCCAAGGAGGCGCTGTCCGCTACGTGCTGATAGCTAACGCGGACAATCTGCTTTTCGCGCGGCATGACCATGTCGAGCCGATGCTTCTTGATTGCGCGCTTGAGGTTGGCCGGCGAAGTGATGGAGGACCAACGATCCTGCTCGTTTACCAACCGTTTCTGCGCAACTTTCAACTCCTTCTCCTTACTCTTGATCTCCTTGCCGAGGGCATCGCAACGGGAGCAGAGCCGCATGTAGCTCAAGCCCAGCACGACAACCAGCACCAGGACATTCGCCAGCAGCATCGGGAACGGCACCTGCACCTGGTTTTTTTTCATCTTTTTCTTTTTGCGTTTCCTTGCCATGCCTATGCCCCCACTTCCACCACGCGCAGCTTTGCCGAACGTGAACGCGGATTTATGGTTTGCTCCTCTTTATTTGCCTTCAACGGCTTTTTCCAAATCCATTCCACCGGCGGTTCCTCGTAGATCCGCCGCACCCCGCCCTGCTGCAGCGATTCCTCGCGCGGCACATGGCGATTGAAAAACCGCTTCACCAACCGGTCCTCCAAGCTGTGGAAGGTCAAGACCGCGATCCGGCCGCCTTCCACAATGCGGTCCACCATCTGCTCCAGCACCTGCTCGATGCTAGCCAGCTCATCGTTCACCGCCATGCGCAGCGCCTGGAAGGTTTGCGTGGCCGGATGGATCTTTTTCCCCTTCCGCCCGCCCTTGGCGCGTTCAACGATGCCCGCAAGCTGCGCAGTGGTTTCGATCCGCCCCTTCGCGCGGGTCTCCACAATCGCCCGTGCAATACGGCGCGAGGCGCGTTCCTCGCCATAACGATAGATAATGTCGGCCAATTCCTGTTCACTGGCCGTGTTCACCAAATCGGCGGCGGTCTGCCCCTGGGTCTGATCCATGCGCATATCGATCGGTGCATCCTGCTGGAAGCTAAAACCGCGCTCGGCCAGATCAAGCTGGAAGGAACTCACGCCCAGATCCAGTAGAAGGCCATGCACCTTGTCGACGCCCAGCCGATCCAGCTGCGCCGCCATGTTTGCATAGTTGTCGTGAACCAGTTCCACCCGTTTCCCCGCTCCCGCCTTAAACCTGTCCTTCACCCGTTCGATCGCATCCTCGTCGCGATCAAAGCCGATCAACATCCCGCCGTTCTCCAGCCGCTCCAAAATCGCCGCCGCATGCCCGCCGTTGCCAAGGGTTCCATCCACATAGATCCCCTTCGGATCGATGGCCAGTCCCTCCAGGCATTCGTCGAGCATGACCGGTATATGCACTACACTCCTTTTCCAATGACCGGAAACTTCTCGGGATTTTCCTGCTCGCGGCCAAAACTCCAGTGGGTGCGGTCGCCGTGGAGGCACGAAAACAAGCGGCCCGAGTTCGCCATCGACAAATTAAAAATACGGTCGCGATCACAGGAATGATCGATCGACTTCGAATAACTCAAACACTTCGCCACATCCAACATGCTCATCCTATCGCTCCCTTTGGTCGCTCCATTTTTGATTTTAGATTTCCGATTGCCGATTTATGGAACTCCCCTTGGAAGAAGCAGTCGCAGACCCGCAAATCAAAAATCATCAATCGAAATTCAAAAATGCCTTCCCCCTAATACCCGCCATAAAAAACATCCTCCGCCACGGACGAATCCTGCGGCAGGGCCAAATCAAAATTCTCGGCGCTCCACAGCTCGATGCGCGTGAGCGTTCCCACCAAGACCACCTGCTCCTTCACCTCGGTGTGTGCCAGCAGGTTTTCGCCGATGCGAACCCGCCCCTGCGCATCCCACACCAGCATATCCGCCCCCGCCGCAAAGGAACGGACCGCCTGCTGCCCAAGTTTGTCGAGCGGCCCGCCCGAGCGCAATTGGTTCAAACGGCGCGTCATTTCCTCCGCCGCATAGAGGTATAGGCACTTGTCGTCCGGATGCGGAAAAGCAAACAGGCGATTCGACTCGCCAAGCAGGTTCCGCCAGCTCGACGGAAAGATAATCCGGCGCTTCGCATCCAAAGAATGCGTAAACGAACCGACAAACATGGCCTGCTGCATATTTTCTTCCGTTGTCATGGCTTTTTCTCCACTTCGCTCCTTTTGATGGGATTTTATGCCATTTCGCACCACAACCCGTCAAATCTTTTTCCGCCTGTTTTTTTTAGTGTTTTTTCGGTTCTTCCCGGAAGTGCGCCCGGAAGTTGCTCCGGCTTGGTTGTCGAACCATTGGGATTTTCCATTCCACTCCGTATTTACGCTATTATTGGAAGCAGTATTCCGTACATCTAGAGGTACGGGAATATGAATCCTGCAACTATCTGCATATGCGCTGGTAATGAAAAATTTTCATGGGATGTATTCCATACGTTCAAACGTATGGAATAATTACCTCTAAAAATGTTGCGAAATGGTTGCAAGCGGAGGTTCGGAACGTATTCGAGCCCGTATATTGTCATGATTCAACTGTCGGATCATACGAAGAAGGTAAAGTCGCCACTACGTGGTGGCTTTCCGAAGGATCGGACTCTCTGCACACGGAAAAGCTAGCGCATAGCGCAGACTGTACCCCTCTTGCCAAATCAAGGCCAACACTGTACTGGCTCGGGAACAGCCACCAGGACGCACTTCCGTGAAGAGGCGCTTTTTCGAACCCTATGCATTCACGAAAGAACCCCGCAAGACAAACCTCGTTGACCCAGTAGCCATATTGTTGGAGGGCGACGCTCCGTCGGAGCCGTTTCCGTAAGATGCAACCCTGCTGCGTCCCGTACTGCCGGAAGTCTAAGCAGAGCTTCAACCTGCTTTTTCGAGGCTCCGACGGAGCGTCGCCCTCCACTTCCGGCTGAAGCCGGGACTACAAACCTTTTCTTTCCTGCCGAATCGTTTTGATTTCAAACGGTGGCTCCATATAGTTGCCGGGCATGACGCACTATATCCACAACATTAACCCGATCGTGTTCGAGCTGGGCGGCCCGCTGGCGGTTCGCTGGTACGGCATCTCCTACCTGCTCGGCTTCATTGCGGCGATCCTGTTGCTGCGGCGCTGGTCAAAGAAGGGCGAGTTCGAGGTGCCCGTGGCGGAAGCAAGCAACTTTGTGGTGATGTTGGCGTTCTTTGGCGTATTCTTTGGCGGGCGGATCGGCTATGTCCTGCTCTATGGCTTCGGCTCGTTCCTGGAAAACCCGCTCTACCTCTTCAAGGTTTGGGAAGGCGGCATGGCCAGCCACGGCGGACTGGTCGGCGTGATCCTCTTCATGCTGTGGTATGCAAAAAGGCACAAGCACACGTTCTGGAACCTGACCGACAACATGGCCTGCACGGCGTCGCTCGGATTTGCATTCGGGCGGCTGGCCAACTTTGTGAACGGCGAGCTGTGGGGGCGTGTTTCCAGCGTGAAATGGGCGGTCATCTTTCCGCAGGAGCTAGGGCTGAATTATGGCGAGTACGACGTTCCAGCCATCGAAGAGCTGGTCGCGGCGGGCGAGCTATTGCCGCGCCACCCGTCGCAGCTCTACCAGGCCTTTGCGGAAGGATTCCTCGTTTTTGGCATCATGATGCTGCTTCGCCGCACGACGTGGGGCAAACGACCGGCCGCACTGAGTGCCAGTTTCCTCGTGCTCTACGCCCTCGCCCGCATCGGCATGGAGTTTTTCCGCGAGCCCGACAGCACCATCTACTTTGGCTGGCTCACCAAGGGCCAGCTCTATTCCGTCCTCATGATTCTTGGCGCATTGATCATCGCGTGGAAAATGAAACTCCTCAACAAAAAGATATGAACCACAGATAAACACCGATTGACACGGATCATCACTCTGGCAATCAGAGTCCATCTGCGTTCATCTGTGGTTCAAAAGAAAATTCTATGAAAAAACAATACAAGGCGCTTTCATTGCTTTCCGGCGGGCTGGACAGCCAACTCGCGGTTTGCGTGTTGCGCGAACAAGGCGTCCACGTCGAGGGCATTATTTATAGCAGTCCCTTCTTTGACCCAGGAAAAGGTGAGACGGCAGCCAAGGCACTGGGTATCCCGTACCACATCATCGACTTTACCGAAACCATCCTCGAACAGGTGCAAAACCCGGCGCACGGCCTTGGAAAAGCCATGAATCCATGTATCGACTGCCATACCCACATGATCATGCGGGCTGGCGAACTGCTCGAAAAATGGGACTTCGATTTTATTGCCACCGGCGAGGTACTCGCGCAGCGGCCGATGTCGCAGAACAAGCAGAGCCTCAAGGTGGTGGCGCGTTGCTCGAAATACGAAGACCTGCTCGTGCGCCCGCTATCCGCGTCCCTGCTCCCGCCCACCAAGCCGATTCGCGAGGGCTGGATCGATATCGACAAGCTCCCTGCTTTCTCCGGCCGTAACCGCACCCCGCAAATGGAGCTGGCCAGACACTTCGGTATCACCGACTACCCCACCCCGGCCGGCGGCTGTCTGCTGACCGAACCGCGCTTCGGCCAAAAGCTCAAGGATCTGCTCGACCACGAAGGCCCCGATGCCGGCCGCACCAACGTTTGGCTGTTGCCGACCGGCCGCCACATGCGCCTTGCCGACAACGTAAAGATTATCGTTGGAACCAACCAGGCCGACAACGACCTGCTGGAGGAAAAGGCGCACCCCGAAGACTACCACATCACCTGCCCCGATATTCCCAGCCCCACCGTCATCGCCCCACCCAACTCCAGCGATGAACAGCTCAAAAGCGCCGCCGCGATCTGCGCGCGCTATGCCAAAACCCCGAAGGACCAGCCCGTCGCGGTGCGAATCACGCAAGGCGAAGAATCGCGCATCGTCGAGGTTGTGCCGATGGATCCGGAAGAAGTAAAGCGGTTCATGGTTACGCCGTAGAATCAATCGTCCTCGATCCACCACCACTTCGAGGACGAAGGACGAGCAAAACCGAGGACGATTTAGGAGAGAATGAGATAGATCATCATCCCCAACGGCAGGATGAGGCCGAGGTTGGCGATGTTGGATGCGACGAGGGCGTCGAGCGCCTCCTGCGTATCCTTGATGTGGCGCGGGGAATCCTTGGGTTTGTGGATGCGGTAGATCTCGACGAACGAGGCCAGTTCGCATACCGACGTCACCAGCCCGAGAATCCAGCCGACCGCCCAGGCCGGGACGTTCAACTGCTTGATGAGCGCACCGGCGCTGCCGCCGAGGAACTTGCCGGACAACAGGATTGCAAGGATACCCACCACAAGAAACAGGGAGCCGCCCCAGAGTGTTCCGCCTTCCGCCCCTTTCGGAAGCGGCGCAGGCTTCCCCGCCTTGTTGAGCCGCTTGTCCATCACCTTGTAGACCACAAAGAAACCAATCAGCCCGGCGGCGGTCGCATAGCCAACTCCGATGTGCACGGCAAACATAAGCAGCGGGATGATCACCGAAAGAACCCCGAAAACAATCTCGTCGATAAACCCCTTGTTCTTCAGGTCGAGCTGCTGGCGGAAGGCAAAGACCGTGGCAAGGAACAGTGCCCAGTTGATAATGTTCGATGCGGCAATGTTCCACAATCCCGCGTTGAATACACCCGCCAAGGCCCCCGCCACCAGCACGGTGAACTCCGGCACGCTGGTGGCGTAGCCGATCATCTGCCCGCGCACCTTTGCAGAAAACTTCAGCGCCGCGCCGATTCGCCCGATTCCAGGAATCAGCAAAAAACGAACCGCGCCGACAATCACCGCCGCGCTTGCAATCAATATGGACAGGTCCTTAATCATAGAAACACTACCATCCCATTCGTATCGGATGGCTGCCCATGAATCGAGTCAAAACAGCGCGCAACCTAATCGGAGAACTTGCAAAATCCCTCAACGGTGTGGTGCACGCTTCCATTCCGATGGAGCGTGCCTTCCGCGCAATGTGTTCCACCCGAACGATGCGTGCTCCATCGGAATGGAAGCACGCGCTACACCGTTTCGG
>JBDLHZ010000017.1:0-16713 GCA_039715135.1 Verrucomicrobiota bacterium | reverse complement strand
GTCGTAATGCCGCGCATCGGTGCCAGAATGAGAATGGGTGTGTTCATGCTATCGAGCCGAAAGAGGGGGCGTACCCTGCAGCCTTCCCCTGTGCCGCGCAAATAGATTTCCGTGCGCAGGCTTTTCTATACAAGATATAATTACGCACTGGCAGTATTTTATTCGATACATGGTGTTGTCCTTTTGATAGGAGTATGTTTGTAGATTTGCAGTATGTACTGTTTGGCCAAGCCAACTTACAGATAAAAAAAGGGAGAAATACCATGCTCGGAGGGATAGATTCTCTGAAAACATTACTTAAGAAAGGGGTTCACGAATGAATTCATACTTCCTCAGTGACCAGAACCTAGCTACGTTTGTGGAGGGTCTGATGAGCAAGTATCCGGTCATCGCGCCAGTAGCGAATCGATCACGTTTCGTCTTCGATAAGCTGGTCGATGCCAGCGAGCTGCGGCTCGATTACGATACCACCATTCTTCCACCGAAGAAGGTGTTCTTCCCTGCCAAGCAGGACTTGATCCATTTTAATAAGGATGGGTTCAGTTCGGCGATCAACCCGCAGGAGCAGGTGTTGCTCGGCGCGCACCCCCACGATATCAAAGGGATTGCAATGTCCGACATCTTCTACTCGGACAGGCAGTACGACAACAACTACATGGCCAACCGTAAAGCCACAATCATTATTGGCTCAAGCGTGCAGAATCATTACAAACATGCTTTCTTCGGTACAATGAATGCCGACCGGCCGCTGACCGGTCATGACCTGTTCATGACGAAGATCGACGGCGGCTACGCGGTCGACGCGCTGACCGAGAAGGGCGAGAGCCTGGTCGTGCTCGGCACCTTCGAAGGCGCCAGCGAGGCTCAGGTGGCGGCGGCCGCCGAGGTCAACCGCAAGGCAGAGGCCGACTGTCCCGAGAAACTCAACGGCACCGCCGAAGAGATCCGCGAAAAGGTGCGCAACAGCTTTGACTCCCCGGTGTGGAATGAATGCGCCGAAAAATGCTTCTCGTGCGGAAGCTGCAACATCGTCTGCTGCACCTGCTACTGCTTCGACGTGCAGGACGAGTGGAACTTGGACGGCGCCTCCGGCACACGCTTCCGCCTCTGGGATGCCTGCCTGACTACCGAGTTCTCCGAGGTCACCTCCCCGGGCGGCTCCGAGAACTTCCGGGAAGAGCGCTCCGAGCGCTATCGCCATCGTTTCATGCGCAAGGCAGCCTACCTTAATGAACAGTTGGGCGGCCCGGCTTGCACTGGCTGTGGACGCTGCTCAGGCGCCTGCACGGCGGACATCGCAAACCCGGCCACGGTGATCAACAAGATACTGGAGCAATAACATGACTTGTACATGCAACGACAACAATGAAAGTATTTTTCTTCCGCAGGTCGCCGATATCATCGATGCCCAGATGATCACTGCTACGGAGAAACACCTCACACTGAAGCTACAGAGCGGCGAACGGTTCGATTACGAGCCGGGGCAGATCGTGGAAGCCGGACTCTTCGGCTACGGCGAAGTGCCCCTAGGCTTGGCCAGTTCCCCCACCGATAGCGAAAGCTTCGATCTGGTGGTGCGCGTGCTGGGCAAGGTCACCAAGGCATTGGGTAATCTTAACCAGGGCGATACGATGACCGTCCGCGGTCCGTTCGGAAACGGTTTCCCGGTCGACGAATTCGAGGGTCAGGACGTCCTGATCGTGGCTGGCGGTATTGGCCTCTGCCCGGTCCGCAGCATGATCGAGTACATCCTGCACCACCGCGAGGACTTCGGTAATTTCACGCTGTTCTTCGGCGCCAAGACACCGCATGACCTGCTCTTCGAGGAAGACCTCGAAGCGTGGCGCTGTGATAGCTGCATGCAGTACATGGAGACGGTCGACACACCCGACGCCGCTTGGAAGGGCAACGTAGGCGTGATCACTACCCTTTTCGAGAAGACCGACCAGATCACCCCGGAAACCAAGGTGATCATCTGTGGTCCTCCGATCATGTACAAGTTCGTCATCATGGAACTCGACAAGCTCGGCGTGCCACGCTCCAATATCTTCGTGGATCTCGAGCGTCGCATGAAGTGCGGCGTCGGCAAGTGCGGTCACTGCCAGATCAACGACAAGTATGTCTGTATGGATGGACCGGTCTTCCGCTACTCGGAAATCGAAACTCTTGAGGAGGCTATATAATGGCTAAGGTTAAATGTGCATGGTTTGATTTTGCGAGCTGCGAAGGCTGCCAGATTGAACTGACCAACTACGGCGAACCCTTTGTCGAACTACTCGAGCATGTCGAACCGGTCGAGTTCCGGGAAGCCATGAGCGAAAAAACAACAGAGAAGATCGACGTGGCCTTCATTGAAGGTTCTTTCTCGCGGGAAGCTGATCGCCGGCGCCTTGAAGAGATTCGCGATCGGGCATCCGTCGTCGTGGCATACGGCGCATGCGCTGCCTCCGGCGGAGTCAACGCGCTGAAGAACCACCAGGACGACTACGCCGAGGAGGTCTACGGTGAGGACGCCAAGCGCCCGCATCTGGACTCCCAGAAGGCTCTGCCGATCTCGGCCGCCATCAAGGTGGACTACGAGATTCCCGGCTGCCCGATGGACAAGGCTGAATTCATCCGCGTGGTGGAACAGCTCGTGCACGGCACGTCGAAGGTCTACATTCCTTCCTACCCGGTCTGCGTAGAGTGCAAGCGTCGCGAGACGGTCTGCCGCTACGATGACGGCGACCATTGCCTGGGACCGATCAGCCTGGCCGGTTGTGGCGCCCCCTGTCCCGCAGATGGCATCCCCTGCGAAGCCTGCCGCGGCATGGTGGACAACCCCAACGAAGCCGCCATGGAACTGGTATTGAAAGAGAACGGCAACCTTCCGGAACAGTGGGCCAAAGACAAGTCCCGCATGTTCACGGCCAACCAAAGAGGTGACGCATAATGGCTACTCAGAACGCAAACATTAATGTACATCACGTCACACGTGTTGAAGGTCACGGCAACATCGTTGTCAACGTGACCGACGGCGCCGTTGAGAAGTGTGAGTGGCAGGTGCCTGAAGCACCCCGTTTCTTCGAAGCGATGGTGCGCGGCCGCCACTACAGTGAAGTCGCCCGTATCACGAGCCGCATCTGCGGCATTTGTTCGGTCGGTCACACACTGGCATCGCTCAAGGCAAGCGAAGCAGCCCTTGGCATCGAGATCTCACAGCAGACCGATCTGCTGCGGCGCATCCTCAAACATGCCGAGAACTTCGACTCGCACATTCTGCATGTCTACTTCCTCGTCGCTCCCGACCTGCTCGGCGCCCCGTCGGTATTCCCGCTGGTGCCGACGCACACGGACGTCGTGAAACGCGCGCTACGGATGAAGCGGCTCGGTCATGAGTGGGGCAGCTGCATTGGCGGACGCACCACGCATCCGACCCGTGCAGTGGTGGGTGGATTCTCCTCCCTGCCCGGCGGTGCGAAGAATGTGCGCGAAGCCGAGGATAACCTGCGCGAACTGAAAGAGAAGCTCCTCGCCGCAGTGCCAGACGCGGTTGCAACGTTCGAGTTGCTCGGCGAGCTGGCCGGCGGCATTCCCGACTTCACGCGCGAAACCGAATATGTCGGCCTCGTGGACGACAAGGAATATGGACTCTACGATGGCAAGATCGGCTGCGTGATGCCGGATGGATCGCGCGAGTTGATCGATGTGAGCGGCTACCGCTCCGTGACCAACGAGTACATGACCGATCAGGCCACGGCCAAGTTTGCCAAGCACAACATGGACAGCTATATGGCCGGCGCCTTGGCGCGGATCAACCTGAACTACGATATGCTGCATCCGGAGGCTAAGAAGCTGGCTGAAGGCCTCGGCTTCAAAACCCTCTGTTTCAATCCCTATATGAACAGCGTGGCGCAGTTCGTGGAGGCGGTTCATAGCGTCTATATGTCCGTGGGCTACATTGACCAGATCCTCGAAGTCGGGCTCAAGGACGAGAAGCCTGCGGCGCCGACGAAGTTCGGCCGCGGAGCCGGTGCGACGGAAGTACCGCGCGGCATCCTGTTCCACGAGTACGAATATGATCAGGACGGGTTCTGTACGATGGGCAACTGCATCATCCCCACCAACCAGAATCATGGCAACATCCAGCGCGACTTCGACAAGCTGGTGCCGGAACTCTTGGCCATGGACAAGACGGAGAAGGAAATGGAGCTAGCTCTCGAGATGCTCGTACGGGCCTACGACCCCTGTATCTCCTGTTCAACCCATTACCTCGACGTAACGTTCAAGAAATAAGCGGCTTGGCCCGATTGCCCCAGAGGCGCCGACCGCGAGGTCGGCGCCTTCTTTTTCGGAAAGGGGATTCATCGCGAAAGAACGCAAAGAAGGGGAAGGCATGCGATATTTATTGGGATTGGGCAATTTTGCGATGGGTGATGACAGTGTTGGCCTGCGCATCGTGGAGCACATTGTGGAACAGGATCTCGACAAGGGGTTCGAAGCCATTGAGGTGGGCAACAACGGCATGCTGGTATTAACCTACTTCCGCGACGACACCGATGCGTTGCTCGTCGTGGATGCAGTGCGCCATGGCGAGACACCGGGCAACTTCACGATCTTTGCCCCGGAAGACGTCGAAACGCAGAAGGTCGCCGGCGGCATCTCCACGCACGAGGGCGACATCCTGAAGCTGATTGAGCTGGCCAAGCAGATCGATCAGCCGATTCCTCCGATCAAGATTCTGGCGATCGAACCGGAATCGATGGAGATGAATCCGGAATTGTCGCCCGCACTGAAGGATCGTTTTCAGGAGTATGTGTTGGCCGCGACTGAGGAGATGCGCCGGAACACGTGATTTGAGATATATGATCTCATATCTGGCATCGGGAACAAGGCAACACCCATGACACCCATCTTCAGATACACCTTTGAGATTCGCGGGACGATCCAAGGGGTCGGGTTTCGACCGGCGCTGTATCGGCTGGCCACGGCACTTCGGCTCGGGGGCTCGGTGCAGAACCGCACCGGCACTGTGCAGCTTGTGCTGGAGGGTTCCGAAGCACTTGTCAAAGACTTTCGCGAAATGCTTGAGGATGCCCTGCCGCCACACGCCTACATTGAAACGCTGAAGGAGCTGGCCCGCGAACCATTGAACCGATCATCCGCCATCTTCGAAATCATCGCCAGCGACGAGTCCGGCCAGAAGCAGATCCAGATTCCGGCCGACCTGGCGATGTGCCCGGATTGCCGGGACGAAATCTTCGACCCCGCCGCACACCGCTACCGCTATCCCTTTACCACCTGCACAAACTGCGGCCCACGCTACACGGTGGTCAATGAGATGCCCTACGACCGCGAGCGAACCACGCTTCTGGCCTTTGGCATGTGCGAGGTCTGCGAACGGGAATACAACGATCCATCGGATCGCCGTTTCAAGGCGGAGACGATTGCGTGCCAGGACTGCGGCCCGCAGATCAATCTGTTTGACTCCGATGGTTCACCCACCTTTGACGATCCCATCACAACAGCCCGTCGCTGGCTGGCCGGCGGTCGCATCCTGGCCGTCCGCGGCGTGGGCGGATTCCTGGTGGCGGTCGATGCATTCAACCGCCAGGCACTCCAGGAGCTACGTGCACGCAAGGCGCGTCCGCACAAACCGTTCGCTGTGATGGCGCCGTCGCTGGAGGCCGTCCGACGCTATTGCGTAGTGTCGGATGCCGAGCAGGCCATGCTCACATCGCCTCAGGCTCCAATCGTAATCCTCGATGTGCTCGAGGCGCATCGCGGACCGGAGTCGCCCCTGCCGCTCGACCTGCTCACGCCGGATACGCATACGCTGGGGGTGATGCTGCCCACCTCTCCGCTGCACGCGCTACTGGCGGAGCCAACGGGTGACGACCCGATAAAGGCATTTGAACTGCTGGTGATGACAAGCGGAAACCGACGCGGCGAGCCCATCGCGATAGACAATAAAGAGGCGCACATGCGGCTGCATGACATCGCGGACGGCTTTCTCTTCCACAATCGCGAGATCAACCTGCGCTGCGACGACTCGCTCTGCATCGAACAGCCCGCCGGGCCGCAGGTGTGGCGGCGTGCGCGCGGCTATGCGCCACGTGCCATTCCCCTGCCTCATCCGCTAAACCAAACGGTGTTGGCCATGGGGGCTGAATTGAAAAACGCTATCGCACTGGGACACGAACGCCAGCTCGTGCTCTCGCCGCACATTGGAGATCTGGAGACGCCCGAGGCGGTGAACGGCATGGAGGAAGCCATAGAGCTTTTTCCTGGGTTTCTGCAGCGCACTCCCGAACTGATTGCCGTGGATATGCATCCGGATATGCACGCTACGCGTTTGGGCCGACGGCTTGCCGATGAGGGCGGGCTCCCCATCCGTGAAGTCCAGCATCACTACGCCCACGGCCTGGCCTGCCTTGGTGAACATGGCCTGACCGAAGGACTGGCTCTCGTCTTCGACGGCACCGGCCTTGGCACGGATGGAACGATCTGGGGAGCCGAACTGCTCGATATTCAGCCCAATGGATTCCGGCGCCTAGCCACCTTTTCCCCTGTGCCGCTGCCCGGTGGTGACCAGGCCGTACGCAAGCCAACGCGACAGCTCCTGGGACGCTGGATCGCTGCGGGTGTTCTTATTACACCCGATTTGCAGGAACGATTGGGCTCCGACGACGAAACTCTCGCCACCTGGACTCAGCAAACCACCCAGGGCCTCAACGCGCCCATGTCGCACGCGGCCGGCCGGCTCTTTGACGCCTTCTCGGTCGCCCTCGGCATCTGCCCATCGGAGATCACCTACGAGGGACAGGCCGCCATCCGACTCGAAGCCATGGCGCGCACCTGGTCGGGCGACCGCCCGGAGCCGTTGCCCTACGAGGCGCGCGAGGTCGACGGTGTGCTACAGATCGACTGGGCGCCCACCTTTGTCCAGTGTGCGCGGACCCCGCTTTCGGGCAGCGCTATTCCCCGCATGGCTTTCGCCTTCCACCACTCGCTTGCTCTTGCGGCGGGGAGAATGGTACAACATGGGTTTTACTTGAGTGGGAAACGAACCGTTGCCCTGAGTGGTGGCGTTTTCATGAACCGCATCTTGAATGCACAGGTAACCGAGGTTCTCGAAGCCATGGGGGCCAACGTTCTGGTGCATCGTGAAACCCCCCCCAACGACGGGGGCATCGCCGCAGGACAGATCATGGCCTGCGCAGGAGGAGAATAGATCTATGTGTTTGGCAGTACCGATGCAGATTAAGGAGATTCCGGAACCCCGCCGCGGAATCTGCGACCTGGATGGCAGCACGCAGGTGGTGGACATATCGCTGATTGAGAATCCGTCCGTTGGCGACTACGTCATCATCCATGCCGGATTCGCCATTGAGCGACTAGACCCGCAGGAAGCCGATATGCGGCTCGATCTTTTTGACGAACTGGCCACACACCGGGCGGCACTGACATGAAGTATATCGACGGATTCCGCAATCCCGGCGCAGCAGTCGCACTCAGAGAGGATATCCAAGCCCTGAGCGCCAAGCTGCCCCCATCCGACCGCACTACCAACATCATGGAAATATGCGGCAGTCATACCATGGCGGTCGCACGCTACGCGATTCGGGATATCCTACCCGAGCGGATCAAGCTGATCAGCGGCCCTGGCTGCCCGGTCTGCGTCACCGATGCGGGCTACATCGATGCCGCCATCGAGCTGGCACGCCGCGGCATTACCGTGGTCACGTTCGGGGACATGCTCAACGTGCCCGGCTCCGAGACCTCGCTCGCCGCCGTTCGCTCGGAGGGCTGCAGCATCGAAGTCTGCTACTCGCCGTTGCACGCGCTGGAGCTGGCCAAGGAGACGCCCGAGCAGGAAATCGTTTTTTTGGCCATCGGCTTTGAGACCACAATGCCCCCGGCGATGGCCATCATCGACCAAGCTATCAGGGATGGCATCGATAACCTGTCGCTCCTCGTTGCCTTCAAGCTGGTTCCCCCCGCGCTGGCCGCGCTGGGTTCCGATCCCGAACTGCAAATTGATGCCTTCATCTGCCCTGCGCACGTCAGCGCCATCATCGGCGCCAACGCCTACGAACCCTTCGCCGGCGCCGGCGGCGTGCCCTGCGTAATCGCCGGATTCGAGCCACTGGACATTCTGCTGGGACTGAAAGGTATCCTGGCACAGCTCGTAGACGGCGTAGCCAAGGTCGACAACCAGTATTCCCGCGTTGTCAGTGCAAAAGGAAACAAAAAAGCACAGGCCCTTATGGAAAAATATCTCGATCCAGCCGATGTCTCTTGGCGTGGCATTGGCGTAATCCCCCAGAGCGGTCTGGCAATGAAAGAGGAGTGGATCGAGTACGATGCCGAGAAACGGCACGACATCACCGTCCAAATCGGCAAGCTGAATCCAGCTTGTCGGTGCGGAGAAGTTATCAAAGGCATCGCCAGCCCATTCGATTGCCCCATGTTCGGCACCACCTGCACCCCCGGCAATCCGGTCGGCCCCTGCATGGTCAGCTCCGAAGGTTCCTGCGCAGCCTACTACAAATACTCGAGATAAATTATGACAGACAGAGAACGAATCCTGTTGGCACATGGTGGGGGGGGGCAACTCTCACGGGAATTAATCGACAGGGAGATTGTGTCGCGGTTTGGTGCAGGTCCGCTGGAGGGGCTGCCGGATGGCGCGACCGTACCGGTTGAGGGCGATGCGGTGGTATTCACGACGGATAGCTTCGTGGTACAGCCAATAGAGTTTCCCGGCGGCAACATCGGCGACTTGGCTGTGCATGGAACGGTCAATGATCTGGCTGTGTGTGGCGCGAAGCCGCGCTGGCTCTCTCTCGCTCTGATTCTTGAAGAAGGCCTCGAGCTGGCTCTATTGCGCCGGGTACTCGACCGTATCAAGATTGCTGCGGATGACAGTGGCGTTGTGGTGGCAACCGGTGACACGAAGGTAGTGGCACGCGGTCAATGTGACGGATTATTCATCAACACGTCCGGTATTGGGGAGCGCCTGCCGGGGTTTGACTTGTCACCAGCACATCTACAAGAGGGCGACCGCGTACTGGTGAGCGGGCCAATTGCGGATCACGGATTCGCCGTGTTGGCATCGCGCGAAAACATTCATATTCAAAATGGACCCCAGAGCGATAGCGCACCGGTCCATCGACTGGTGCAGGCCGCTGTAGAACAAGCTGCGGATATACGCTTCATGCGCGACCCCACCCGCGGTGGATTGGCGTCCGTGCTAAACGAAATGGTTGAGAGCGCGAAGGTCGGCATCCAGATACAGGAAGAGAGCATCCCTGTCTCCCCAGGTACACATGCGGTAAGTGAACTCCTCGGTCTCGATCCCCTGCACGTGGCCTCGGAGGGGCGTCTTCTAATGGTATGCGGAACGGATGCGGCGCCGGCGATTCTGGAAGCATGGCAAGCTATGCCCGAAGGGGGTGGCGCAAAAGATATTGGCGCAGTCACCAAGGAAGCCGGTCGGGTGGTGCTTGAAACGTTAATGGGCGGCCATCGGTTGATCGATGTTCCGCGTGGCGAACTGTTGCCGAGGATTTGCTGATGCACGAACTAGGCATAGCCCAGACGATCCTGGAACGGGTGGATGCGATCCGACTTGAACATGATGTCCCAGGTATAGTATCGGTACAGCTTCAGGTGGGAACACTCTCCGGCGTCGACCCGTATGCTCTTGAGCTGGCCTTTGCTGTCGCAACTGGGGACACACCGTTCGCCGATACGCGTTGGGATATCCAGCCTATAGTCGCGAGCGTGACTTGCCTCGCGTGTGGGGCAACCACAACACCCGATGGGCCTTTCCCCATTTGTATGGACTGTGATTCGACCGACATCGAGGTCGTTGCCGGACGGGAACTTATGATAGACACGATTGAAATGAGCCAGAACGAGGAGAACGACAATGTGTGACGAATGCGGATGTGGCGATGTAGGCCACACACATACCCACGACCATGGCCACGGCCATGGTCATTCGCACGGGCATTCCCATGACCACAGTCATGACGAGAAGCTTGTGCTTTCGGTTCGCGAGAAGGTGCTTTCACGCAACGAGGAGCTGGCAGCGAAAAACCGGGCATGGCTGGCAGAGCGGGGCGTCACGGCAGTCAACCTGATCTCCGCTCCGGGCACCGGCAAGACCTACCTGCTCGAGCGAACACTTGAGCGACTGCAGGGCAAGATCGGCTGCGCCGTAATCACGGGCGACCAGCAGACCGACAACGATGCAAAGCGACTGGAGGGCAAGGGGGCGCCAGTACGCCAGATCGAAACCCAGAGCGCCTGCCATCTGGAGGCCCAACGCGTGGGGGATTTCTTTGAGGAGGTCGTCCAGGACGACACCAGACTGCTCTTCATCGAGAATGTCGGCAACCTCGTTTGCCCAACGGCATTCGATCTGGGCGAGCATTTCAAGATTGCGCTCCTCTCGGTCACCGAGGGGGAAGATAAACCGCTCAAATATCCCTCCCTTTTCTCCCTGGCGCCGGTGACCGTGGTGACAAAGACCGATCTGCTACCCCACCTCGACTTCGACATGGAAGCCTGCCGCGAGAACCTCCGCAAGATTCATCCCGGCATGTTCGTATTCGAACTAAGCGCCAAGGCCGGTGACGGGCTGGACGGGTGGATCGAGTACCTCGAGAAGCTTGTTTAGCCCATCAAGGCGCGGGTCAGTTCCTGCAGCCCTGCGGCATCCCATTCGTGAAATGCTTTAGTACTGCGTCAGGCTTGAGTTGACGGGTAGTGGTTGCTGGCACCCGCAAGACCGACCGTTTTTGAACTGTGCAGGCTAACCTTGTTCTGAAAAGTGGATGTTGTAGAAGAGGTTTTCGATTTCCTGTTCAATGTTCATGTTGTGGACAAGAAAATCCTCGGAACTCTTGAGCGGCAACGGCGCAAAATTGATGACGCCTTTGACGCAGGTCTTCTTGAGGGTGTCGACCATGCCCTGTGCTGCGGGTTCGGGAACCGTTAATGCCGCAACGCGGATCTTGTTCTTGGCAATGAACTCCTTGATGTCCTTGACGTGTAGAATCGGTATGGGCGCCTTGGAGTCGAGTACCTGGGGATCGGAATCAAAGACGGCAACGACGCGGATGCCTACCCGGGGAAAACCGTTGTGGTTCATTAGGGCCTGTCCGAGCTTGCCGCACCCGATAATGATAATGTTCTGCTTCTTGTCCTTGCCGAGCAGGATGTTGAGCTTGGCAACGAGATCTTCGATCCGGTAGCCGCCGCGCTTGTTTCCGGTGAGGTTGAACATCGAGAAATCCTTGCGCACCAACGAGGGGGATACGCCAACGGCATCGGCAAGATTGTCCGAGAAGACCTTGACCAGTCCCAGCCCCTTCATTTTCCGCATTACGTTGCGATATCTTGAAAGCCTCCGGATAACTCCTTGGTTCGTATTCATGTTATTCCTGTCTCATTTGTTGTTATGACATAACTTATATTGCGCCAAAACAGCCATTTGTTGTCATTAATATTACCTGCATCGGGTATAAACAATCCTTTTGTGCATTTTTTTATTTACCAATCCGGCTGGTTCTATATCTTGCCCCGGATTTTTTGAACAATCCGAGGAAAAATATGACTGCGAGCACTGGGAAAGAAAAGATACTGACACCGGAAATCGAAGCCTTCATTGAAAAGTGGCGGGGCAAGCCGGGCAACCTGATCATGGTGCTGCACCGTGTGCAGGAGGAGTTCGGGTACATCCCGCGCGATGCCATGTTCGAAGTGGCCGCAGCGCTCGATATTCCGGTGGCCAAGATCTACGGGGTAATCACCTTCTACCACTTCTTCAAGCTTTCCAAACCCGGAAAAAACCAGATTGCGGTCTGCATGGGCACGGCTTGCTATCTCAAGGGCGGGCAGGAGCTGATCGATGAATGCGAGCGCATCCTCGGCGTTGGCCTCAACACCGTTACCGAAGACGGCGAGTTTTCGGTCGAGGCGGTCCGCTGCATCGGCTGCTGCGGCCTTGCGCCGGTCTTGACGGTCAACGGAGAGGTTTTTGGAGATGTCGGCACCAGGCAGATCGCCAAAATCATCAACCAATTCGAAGGAAAATAATTTCAGGAAGATTAACAAGGTAGGGAACGCCATGGCTAAAATGACACTTGAAGAACTACGCAAGCTGCGCGAAACAAAAAAGACGGAGATGGCCCGGCACAACGGGGAAACCATGCGGATCATTGTTGGAACGGGTACGTGCGGCATCGCGGCCGGGGCAATGGAAACACTCGATGCCTTCCGGGACGAACTTGAAAGCCATGGCTTGGAGAAGAACACCGCGATCACCCAGACCAGCTGCATGGGGCTATGCTTTTCCGAGCCGACGGTGGAGGTGGCCGTACCGGGTATGCCGAACACCATCTACGGCAATGTTGACGGCAGAGCCGCCCACCGCATCGTGAAGGAGCACCTCATCGACAAGGCCGTCGTGGCCGACCATGTCTTCGAAAAGCCTGCCGCAGACATTATCGATGGCGAAGACGGTGCCCCTAGGAAACAGAAGCGCATCGTCCTGCGCAACTGCGGAGTGATCAACCCGGAGCTGATCGACGAATACATCGCCCGCGATGGCTACGCCGCGCTGGAAAAGGTTGTATTCGAGATGAGCGCCGATGATGTAATCGATGAACTCACCAAGTCCGGCCTACGCGGTCGGGGCGGCGCAGGATTCCCGGCCGGCCTGAAGTGGGGGTTTACCAAGGATGTCGACTCCGACGAAAAATACATTGTTTGCAATGCCGACGAAGGTGACCCCGGCGCCTACATGGACCGCTCCACCGCCGAGGGCGACCCCCATTCCGTCCTCGAGGCCATGGCCATCGCCGGCAGAACCGTCGGCGCCAGCCAGGGGTACATCTATATCCGCGCGGAATACCCGCTGGCCATTGACCGCCTGAACAATGCCATTGCCCAGGCCCACGGGCATGGCCTGCTCGGCGACAACATCCTCGGCTCCGATTTTGGTTTCGACATCGAACTGCGCCTCGGTGCCGGCGCGTTTGTCTGCGGCGAAGAGACCGCTCTACTCGCCTCCATTGAAGGCAAGCGCGGCATGCCGATTCCCCGTCCGCCATTTCCCGCCGTCAAGGGTCTTTGGGGCAAGCCCACCGTGATCAATAATGTCGAAACCTGGGCGAATATTCCGATGATCATCCACAAGGGAAGCGCGTGGTTCAGTGGCATTGGCACCGAAACCACCAAGGGCACAAAGGTATTTGCGCTAACCGGCAAGATCAACAACTCCGGACTGATCGAAGTGCCGATGGGCACCACGCTGCGTGAAATCATCTACGACATCGGTGGCGGCATCAAGGACGGCAAGAAGTTCAAGGCCGCCCAGACCGGCGGCCCGTCCGGCGGCGTAATCACCGAAGAGTTCCTCGACACCCCCATCGACTACGAAAGCCTCCAAGGCATTGGTTCGATGATGGGTTCTGGCGGCATGATCGTGATGGATGAAGACGACTGCATGATCGACGTGACCAAGTTCTACCTCGAATTCTCGGTCGATGAATCCTGCGGAAAGTGCGCCCCCTGCCGGATCGGCGGACGCACCTGCTACAACATTCTCGACAAGATTTCCAAGGGTCAGGGTTCGTTGGAAGATCTGGAGCAGTTGAAGGTGCTCGCGCAGGCCATGCGCAAGGCTTCGCTGTGCGGCCTTGGCCAAACTGCACCGAACCCGATCATGTCCTCCATGAAATACTTCGAGGATGAATACCTTGCGCATATCAACGATAAGAAATGCCCGGCGGGCAAGTGCAAGGATCTGCTCTCGTACACCATCATCGAAGACCAGTGCGTCGGCTGCACCGCCTGCGCGCGTGTCTGCCCGGTCCACTGCATCAGCGGCGAGGTCAAGGAAGCGCACGTGATCAACCAAAGCCAATGCATCAAATGCGGGCAGTGCTTCGATAAATGTAAATTTGACGCCATCCTCAAGGGATAAGGAGAATATAAAATGTCTATGATTGAATGCGAAATCAACGGAATCCCCGTAAGTGTCCCGAAAGGAACCACCATTCTGGACGCCGCCAAGGGAGTAGGCGTAACCATTCCGAAACTCTGCTATCACAACGACCTCGATGCATGGGCCGCCTGCGGCATCTGCGTAGTGAAGGTGGAAGGCTCCCCGAAAATGTTGCGCGCCTGCGCCACGGCCGTCGCTCCGGACATGAAGGTGATCACTCACGACCCCGAGGTTGTGGAGGTGCGCCGCACGGTGCTCGAACTAATTCTTTCCACGCATCCGAACGACTGCCTCCAATGCGGACGCAGTGGAAACTGCGAACTGCAGGACCTCGCCTCCGATTTCGGCATCCGCGACATCCCCTTCGAAAAACGCGCACCCTCGATCCCGCGCGACCGCTCGACCCCCTCGATCGTGTTGAACCCGGAGAAATGTGTAAAATGCGGACGTTGCGTGCTCGTTTGCCAGGAGATGCAAAACGTCCACGCGCTCGAATTCATCGATCGTGGAGACGCAACACGCCTCGCCCCCGCTGCGGACGTCACCCTCGAAGAAAGCCCGTGCATTAAGTGCGGCCAGTGCTCGGCGCACTGTCCCGTCGGCGCAATCTACGAGAAGGACGATACCAAGGCCGTGTGGAATGCCATCAAGGAAGAAGGCAAGCACGTTGTCGTGCAGATCGCCCCGGCGGTTCGCGTGGCGGTCGGCGAAGCCTTCGGTATGGAACCCGGCGCGCTGGTGACCGGAAAGATCTACACCGCGCTCCGCCGCCTTGGCTTCGATGCCATATTCGACACCAACTGGGCGGCCGACCTCACCATTCTTGAGGAAGGCTCCGAGTTCGTGAAGCGCTTCGGCGGAGAAGGCGAGTTGCCGCTCATCACCAGTTGCTGCCCGTCGTGGACCGACTACATGGAAAAATTCGCGCCTGACTTTATCGAGAACTTTTCCTCTGCCAAGTCGCCGCAGGAAATGCTCGGCGTCATGTCGAAGACCTACTATGCCGAAAAGGCGGGTATCGACCCGGCAAAGATCACCATGATCTCCGTCATGCCCTGCACCTCCAAGAAATACGAGATCACCCGTTCCGACGAAATGTTTGCTTCGGGCTACCAAGACATCGACCATTCCGTCACCACTCGCGAGCTCGCCCATATGATCAAGCAGGCAGGCATTGACTTTTCGAGCCTTCCGGATTCCGAGTGCGACAGCATTCTCGGCCAATACACCGGCGCGGGAACGATCTTCGGCGTTACCGGCGGGGTGATGGAGGCGGCGCTGCGTTCGGCCTACTACCTCATCACCAAGGAGGACCTCGAACAGGTCGAGTTCGAGGCCGTCCGGGGAATGGAAGGGGTCAAGTCGGCCGAGATCGACGTGAAGGGAACCAAGGTGCGCATTGCTGTTGCCCACCAGATGGGCAATGTGCAGGCGGTCATCGACCAGATTCGCGAAGCGCGCAACAAGGGCGAGGAGCTACCCTACCACTTCATTGAAGTGATGGCCTGCCGCGGCGGTTGCATCGGTGGCGGCGGACAGCCCCACGGGGCGACCGACGAGATCCGTGCGCAACGTACGCGTGGTATCTATACAGATGATGAAAAGAGTGTCCTGCGCTGCTCGCACCACAACCCGGAAATTGCCCGGGTTTATGAGGAATACCTCGGCGATCCGCTTAGTCACAAGGCTCATGATCTATTGCACACCACCTATACAAAACGCCCTCTCTACAAAAAGTAGGAATTTTCCTGGCTGGAGCATTTTAAGAAATGATGTAGTCGGGGGCGGTGACCTGTCTATTATACACATTTATGGGGAAAGCTACTTTGTAGTGTTCTCGAAGCGAAGAGGAGAGAATGCCGAACGTACAGAGACCCTCTCCGTGATGCTTCGAGGGAACTACAAAGGAAATGGCGGGGTCAACGCCCCCTCCTGCAACAAAGCGATCGGCCATGCCATTTCTTAAAATGCGCTGGTACAGCGTCAGTGTTTATCTGACGGGTTGAACGAGGACGACGATACCCGACAATTCAAACATGACAGCGTACTATGCGCGGGAAAGATATTTTCGGTCGCGGGTATCGACCCGGATGCTTTCGCCTTGCTCAATGTATTCCGGCACCTGCACCACGAGGCCGGTCGTCAATGTGGCGGGCTTGGTGCGCGACGTAGCCGACGCCCCTTTCATTGCAGGCGGGCATTCAACGATTTCAAGATCGATGGTGTCGGGCATGCGCAGGGTCAGGATACGGCCTTCGGAAACGAGGGCAACGATGCCCTCCATGTCTTCGACGAGGAAAGGCAGGCACTCCTCGATGTCTTCCTGAACCAGCTCGAACTGCTCGTAGCTGGCGAGATCCATAAAGGCATGGCGGTCGCCGTCTTTGTAGAGATACTGCACTTCGTTTGTTTCGTAGGTGGCTTCCTGCAGGGCATCTTCGCCGCGATAGGTCTTGTCGACCTTCTGCTTGGTGGAAACATTGCGGAAACGCACCTTGTAGATCGTTCCACCCCCGCGCGCCGTGGGCGACTGCTGGGAAATCTTTTGGATAATGTGCGGTGCACCGTCGATATCGATGACGGATGTCTTTTTCAAATCGCATGCCTTGATCATGAAATACTCCTTCTTTTGGCAAACACATAACAATCCCGAAAACCCGTCTTTGCATCAAGAAATTAGAACCACAGATAAACACGGATGAACGCAGATA
>JBDLHZ010000016.1:0-16840 GCA_039715135.1 Verrucomicrobiota bacterium | reverse complement strand
CGCTCGGCCAAATCAAAGGCGAAGGCCATGGAGACGCGGGCCGCCACGGCCTTGGTCAACCTGATGGGCCTCGACCATGGCACGGTCGTCGAGCCTGCGGAAACCGATCTTCCGCAAATGGAAAAGATTCCGGAACTGCCCAAACTAATCAATGTGGCGCTCGAAGCCAATCCCGACCTAGGCCGCGTACGCGCCGGAATCGGTGCCGCCACGGCCAAGCTGCGCGAAGCCCGTAGCGGCCGCAAACCCACCGTGGGACTGCTGGCCACGTATGTCCATATCGAGAACGAGTTGGATACCGGCATGATGGATCCGCAGAACAAGGATTTTGCCATGGTCGGCATCGGGGCGCAGTTGCCGTTGTTCACGGGCTTCCGCACGAAGGGCCAGGTGCTCGAAGCCGAACTGCAGCTTGAAAAACTAAAAATGCAGGAGGAGGCGCTCATCGAAGGCATCGCCCTGCAGGTCGAGCATGCCCACGCCGAGTATGAAAGTGCGCTCGAACGCGAGGGTTCGACCGCCGAAGGGCTCAAGGCCGCCTCCGAGAACCGCGACCTGAACGTGCGGGCCTACCAAGAGGAACTCGTTGAGACCGCCGACGTCATCCAGGCGCAAATTACGGAAGCCTTGCTGGACGCCAACTACCAGAGAACCCTCTACGAGTGCATCGAGGCCCGTGCAAACCTGGGTTTCCTGATGGGCGCGGAGGCGTCAACCTTCACTGAAGAAACCCTGTAGCGTTGAGGAGCAGGCATGTTTTTCCGGCAACTCCATTTGATCGGCAAGAGAACCCAGGGGGTGGCGATCGCCATCCTGTTGGCGTCCGGGGTGCTTGCGTCCGAACAGGAACTTGTTCCGTTCCGTGTCGGCGTGTCGCACATGATCCTGCCCGATGTGCGGGAGTCGGATGTGGCCGCTTCGGTCAAGGTTTGGGGCGATGCCGTGTTTTCCGCGCACAATATCCGCAGGGAGGTTGTTCCTGCGACTTTTTCCGATGCGGAAGAGATGAGGCGGGCCCTGCGGAACGAGGAAGTCGATTTGGCGATCATCCGCGCGAAAGAGTTGTTTGCACTGGAGGCCGAGCTTTCGCTTGACCGGATACTGTTCTACTCGAAGCGGGGGAAAACCACTACCGAATACCTGTTGTTGACCAAGCGCGATGGCGGCATGGATTCGCTGGCGGATCTGGAAGGTAAATCCATCGTATTCGCCGAGCATGCCTGGCTGGGCATGGGCCACATGTGGCTTGAGACGCTTTTATTGGAGAAGACGGGCCGCATCCCCGCTGGATATTTTGGTTTCGTTTCCGGCAAATCCAAAACCTTGAACGCCGCGCTAGGCGTGTTTTTGGGTCAGGCCGATGCCTGTGTGGTAACCCGCAACAGCATGGAGATCATAGAGGAATTAAATCCGCAAATCGGACTCTCGCTGCAGGAGGTCGAGGTTTCCCCGGCTTTCGTTCCGGCACTTATATGTCCGCGGAAGTCGCTTTCGATCGACCGGATGGACGAGCTGTACAACGCCGTGGTGGACATGCACAAGGATCCGCAGGGGGCGCAGATCCTAACCGTGTTCAAGGTGGATCGCCTTGTGGCGGGCTCGGTCGAGCAACTGGCAACGACCCGCGAATGGCACGAGCGGCATGCAGCGTTGAAAGCGCGGGTTGGCTCCGGGGATGCAAGGGTTCCGGAGGTTGGACCGTGAACCGTTTGTACATACTCCTTTCGGTTGCCGCTTTGTGCCTGTCCCCTGTTTTGGCGGATACGGGCCGGGCCACGCTTTCCGTGGGCTTTTCCCCCCACTTGTTTTCAGATGTGAACGAAGCCGACGCCGTGGCATCGATCAAGGTGTGGGGCGACACCATCCTGGTGCGGCGCGGCATCGACCTGACAAGCGTCCCGGTCATTTATTCCAGTTCGGCTACCATGAGAGAGGCCCTGGAAGAGGGTTCGGTTGATCTGGTGGGAATGATTCCGCAGGAACTGTTCGGCATGGAGGACGACATCGGGCTGGATCATTTCCATTTTACTTCGCTGAATGGCCGCACGACGGAAGAATACATCCTGCTCGTCCACACCGACAGCGGCATCAAGGATTTGGCGGGGTTGCAGGGCAAGCGACTTGGCTATGTGGACAACGCCCGCATGGGGGTGAGCCGCGTATGGCTTGAAACCCTTTTGCTGGAGCAGGGCTTCTCCGACTTCCAGGAGCATTTCCGTGAGGTCGAAGGGCATGCCAAATCTTCGAAGGCCGTGCTGGGTCTCTTTTTCGGGAAGACGGACGCCTGTCTGGTGATGCGCACGGGCTTCGAAACCATGGTGGAACTCAATCCCCAGATTGGCCGGTCGTTGCATGTGCTGCAGACATCACCGGGTTTTATTCCCGGACTGGTCTGCTTCCGGGCGGACTGCGATCCCGACCTCAAGCGCGAGGTGGTGGCGGGTCTCAAGGGGTTGGACCAGGATGTCCGGGGACAGCAACTTCTGATGGTGTTCCAGTCCGATAAACTGACGGAAGGTCCGATCGAGAAACTGGACACTACCCGTGAATGGTTCGACCGACACGCCTTGTTGAAACAAAATTCCGCCGGACGGAAAGCCGAAACCGCGGAGGGGGGCAAGTGAAGAAACCTCTATTAGGGTTGTTGATTTCCCTCGCGACGGGGCTTTCCTGCCTCGGCGCCGACCTGCATATCGGGTTCAGCGCCGAGTTTTTCGAGGGCATCAACCAGACCGATGCCATGGCGGCCATGAAGGTTTGGTCGGAAAGCGTGGCCACTAGCCGGGGCATAACCATCAATAGCCATGCAAAAGTGTACAAGGATTGCGAGGAGTTGGGCGCCGCCCTGCGTGCGGACAAGGTGGATCTGCTGGTGGTGCTATCCCACCAAATGATCGCCTTGCGCGACCAGGGATTGCTGGATCCCGAGTTTGTTTCGCTTCGCAACGGGAATCCTTCGGAAAACTACCTGCTGCTTGTCCACCGCGACGGCGGCATTTCCAATATTGCCGATCTCGGCCAGAAGGCGGTCGTGGTCCAGTCGAATGCCCGCGCAAGCCTGGGAGAGCGCTGGTTCAAGCACCTCATGGCGGAGCAGGGCATTGAAGAATCCCGTTTCCCGGTCGTTACCGAGGCCTCCAAGGTGTCCAAGGTGGTGCTTCCCGTGTTTTTCAAGAAGGCCGATGCCTGTTTGGTCACAAGGAACGGGTATGGAATCCTGTGCGAATTCAACCCCCAGCTCGCAAAGCAGCTTGTTGTCTTGACGGAGTCGCCGGGGTTTGTACCCACCTCGATTTGCTTTCGCAGCAACTACAAGTCGGAAATCCATGGGGATTTGATCGCCGGGTTGTCCGAGTTGCATCTGGAGCCTCGCGGCCAGCAGGTCCTTATGCTTTTCAAGGTCGATGCGTTGCAGGACTACGATGCGGCCTTGATGGAAAATGTCGAGGAACTTTTGGGAAACGGGCCGCCTGGTTCATCCGATGCCAGGGCGCTGGCCGTAAAGGAACAGGATGAATAGTTTGGCGAAAACCATTTTGACAGGTTCCCGCAAAAATACGGCCAAACCAAGTTAGCAATAAAACAGGTAAACCATGAAAAAAACAATCCGCAAGAAAGAGAAAGACCCGGCCTTCTGGAAACTCAGGCAGGGCTCCAGCATCCTCCTGCGCACCGCCATGCTGGCTTGGCTGGCAAGCATTGCATCGGTCTTTATTTTCGCTTTCCACGTAATTCCACAGCAGAAGCAAGTCTTCCTCGATGTACTCGATTCCAATGCACGCGTACTGAGTTCCTCCATCCACGATATCGCCGCCGCCTCCATTGTTACGGAGGACTACAGCGAGGTGATCGACCACAGCATGGGCATCATCAAGGACAATCCCTCGATTGGTTTTTTGGTGTTTTCACGCAACGACGGCTTTTCGCTTGTGAATACCGCAGAAGGCTGGAGCACCGAAACGTTGGACAACTTCTGGAACAAGGGGTTCGGCAACGACAAGCCCATGGGTAGCATCCGCTCCAGTTCCCTGGTTTCCGAAGAGGTCTATCACTATTCCGTCCCATTCGACTATTCCGGAGTCAACTGGGGCTGGGCTCATATTGGCCTCTCGCTCGACCAGTACCATGCGGGGATCACATCCATGTACAAGCGCACCGCCTACGCCGGGCTGCTCTGCGTGATTGTGGGTCTGTTGGCGTCGCTGCTTTATGCCTCCCGCCTGGTGAGGCCGCTCCTCATGCTCGAAGCAGCCGTCCATCGTGTCGCGCAAGGCGACCTCGACGCCCGGGCCGAAATCCTTTCCGGCGACGAGGTTGGAAAACTAGCCCATGCATTCAACCGAATGACCCAATCCATTCAGGATCGCGATGCGTTCGTGCACTCCCATAACCGGCAGCTTGCGGCACTCGCGGGCGAACAATCGCTGCACAACGGCGATATCATGGAATATGCAAAGCAAATTTGCGAGGCGAGTGCCGATATGCTAGGGGTTGAACGCGTAGGGGTTTGGTTGTTCAACGAAGATCAAACGGTTCTGGAATGCCTGAGCCAGTTCAGCCGGGCTTCCCGCACGCATACGCAAAAAGGTTCCCTGGACCGGAAAGGCAACGAGGGCTATTTCGATGCGCTGGAAAAGTTGCGCGTGATGGCTATCGACGATGTTTCCGAAGCTCCGCAGACAGCTTGCCTGCTCGAGGACTATCTCCGCCCGCTAAACGTGGCCTCCATGCTCGATTCGGCCATTCGCATCGCCGGCGATGTGGTTGGCGTGGTTTGCCATGAACACATCGGGGAACCGCGCCCATGGACGGCGGAGGAAGAAAACTTTGCGGGATCGATATCCGACCTGATGGCCCTGGCGCTCGAAGCGCGCGACCGGCGGGCATCGCGGGACGAACTGTTGGTCGCCAAAGAAGCGGCGGAAGCCGCCAGCGAAGCAAAATCGCAGTTCCTTGCCAACATGAGCCACGAAATCCGCACTCCGCTAAACGGCGTGGTCGGCATGCTCAAGCTCTTGCGTGAAAGCCCGCTGGACAACAAGCAGAAAAACTTTGTGGGCAAAGGCATCCTTTCGTCCGAGGCCTTGCTTTCCGTCATCAACGACATACTCGACTTTTCAAAGATCGAGGCGGGCAAGTTCGAACTCGAGAAGATTCCCTTCGACCTTGTGGACATCACCGAAAACGTCGTGCAGATGTTCGCGCAGCAGGCCGAGGAGAAAGGCCTGGAACTGGCGTGCCTCATCCAGCGCAACGTGCCCGCCGCGGTGTGTGGCGATGGAAACCGCATTGGGCAGGTGCTCATCAACCTCGTCGGCAATGCAATCAAGTTTACGGAGCATGGGGATGTCATCGTCAGCGCCCGCCTGGAGAGCGAGGACGATGAAACGGTGGCTGTCCGTTTCGAAATCAAGGATACCGGCATAGGGATCTCCCTGGAGGACAAGAGCCGGATCTTCGAAGCCTTCCGGCAGGAAGACAACTCCACCACCCGCCGGTTCGGCGGAACCGGCCTTGGCCTCGGGATTTGCCGCCAGCTCGTCGAACTCATGGGGGGCGAGATCCAAGTGGAAAGCCATCCCGGCCGTGGCTCCACCTTCTCGTTCACCATTGGCCTCGACAAGTACCATGCGCCCAGTTCCGCGCCTCGGCGTCTCAACGGCATACGCGGCCTGCACGCCCTTGTGGTGGACGACCATTCCATCAACCGCGAAATCCTTTGCTACGAGCTCGAGACCTGGGGTTGCCGCCCGACGGAGGCCGAAGACGGCGCCGCCGCGCTGAAGATCATGCGCGAGCGCGCCACCGAAGGACGGCCGTTCGACCTTGCGATCATCGATTGGAACATGCCGGAAATCGATGGCGAAGAGCTTGGCCGACAGATCAAGGCCGATCCGCAGATTGCAAATACGACCATGGTCATGCTCAGTTCCGCAACCGAGATGAATACCGCCCGCTTGCGTGAGGTCGGCTTCTCCGCCTATCTGGCAAAGCCGGCGCGCCAGTCCGAGCTGTACGATGCCATCGTCAACTCCATCAATAATATTCCCAGCCCCGAGCGCGAGAGGGAATCACCCCCGCCCCGCCCGGTCAACCGTGCGGAGATACGAATCCTGCTGGCGGAAGACAACGAAATCAACCAGGAGGTGGCCAGCGAAATCCTCAAGGCATCGGGCTATTCCTGCGATATCGTCGGGCATGGCCGCGAAGCCGTTGCGGCCGTGGAGTCCAAGGAATACGATCTGGTCTTCATGGACTGCATGATGCCGGAAATGGATGGCTACGAAGCCACCCGATGCATTCGCGAAAGCGAAAAAGGGAGCAACCGGCACTTGCCCATTGTCGCCCTTACCGCCAATGCGATGAAGGGTGACCGCGAGCATTGCCTTGAATCCGGGATGGATGACTATCTCAGCAAGCCGCTCGACCCCGCACTGACGGCGGATATGGTCAAGAAATGGCATATGAAGAAAATCATAACCGAAAAACCCGCACTGCAACCTGAAGCACCGTCCGGAAAGGACGATAGCGACCAGATCCTGTTCAACCGCGAGACACTGCTTAACCGCTGCATGGGCAACGAGTCGCTCGTGGACAAGCTGATTACGAAATTCCTCGAACAGAAAGACGTGGATCTCCGATGTCTTGGCGAAGCCCTTTCCTCCGCCGATATCGAACAGGTGGTGCATTTCTCCCACCGGCTCAAGGGTGCATCGGCCAATCTTTCCATGGAAAGCCTGCGCAAAATCGCCGGCGAAATCGAAGGCCATGCCCGGGAAGGGGATCTCGGCGAGGCCTCCACCGGGTTCCGCAACCTCAGTGCCGAGATTATCCGGGTTCAGCGGTATCTCAAGGCAGTGTAGCTTGAACAATAAAAGGAAGAACATGAACACAAATACCGATAGCCAGAAAAAACCTTTGATTCTCGTTGCGGACGACGACATCACTGTCCGCATGATTGCCCGCGAATGCCTGGAGGAATCCGGTTTCGCCGTGGCGGAGGCGGAGAACGGTCGCGAGGCGGTTGAACTCTGCTCCCGCATTCAGCCGGATACCGTCATGCTTGACGTGCAGATGCCGGAGATGGATGGCTATGCAGCCTGCCGCGAAATCCGCGCAATGACCGGCAATGAAAACCTGCCGATCCTGATGATCACGGCACTCGAGGATGTCAAGGCGATCGATGCCGCCTACGAGGCCGGTGCCACCGAGTTCACAGCCAAGCCGATCAACTGGGCCATCGAAGTCCACCGGCTGCGCAGCATGTTGCGTGCTGCCGCCATGGTTAAGCAGGTGTTCCTCGCCAAGCAGGAGTGGGAACGCACCTTCAATGCGCTCGACGAAACCGTTATGATCCTAGATGCCGACATGGCCATCATCCAGGCCAACGATGCCGCGAAGGCCGCGGTACGGAACCCGATGGAAGCCATACTGGGCCGGAAGTGCGCCGATGTTTTTTGTGCAACCCAAGGTGGTTGCGCCAACTGTCCCGTGGCAGAGGTCGTTGCAACCGGCAAGAAAAAGGTGATCGAGCAGGTGAATGTATGCATGGAAGGAACCTTTCTCGTCTCGGTCTTTCCGATATTCGACGATACGGGAAACCTTTCGCGGATCGTGTACATGGCCAAGGATATCACCGAGCGCCAGCAGCTCGAGGCCGAAGTGCGCCGTGTCCAAAAGATGGAGGCCGTCGGAACCCTTTCCGCCGGGCTTGCGCACGACTTCAACAACTTGCTCCAGGTCATCATGGGCTATTCCGAAATCGTCTCGCTCGGCTTTTCCCCGGAAGACAAAGCCTATAAGCACATGGAGGCCGTCAAGGATGCCGCTTGGCGCGGTAGCGAGATTACGCGCCAGTTGCTGACCGTTAGCCGGAAAACCGAGAGCAGGAAGGAGTGCCTGATGCTTAACGGCATCGTTGAAAGCGTTGTCAAGCTACTGGGCCGAACCATTCCGAAGATGATCTCGCTCGATCTCGATTTGGAAGAGAACCTATCTGCCGTGAGTGCCGACGCGGCACAGATTGATCAGATCCTAATGAATTTGGCGGTGAACGCCAGGCATGCCATGCCCCAAGGGGGGAAGCTGTCCTTTGAAACCCGGAATGTGGAGCTGGACCATAAATACTGCCGCCTGCATCCGAACGTCGAGCCCGGTGCGTATGTGCAGTTGTCGGTAGCGGATACCGGCTGCGGAATGGACGAGGAAACCCTGTCGCACATCTTCGAGCCGTTCTTCACCACCCGCTCGCCGGACAAGGGGACGGGGCTTGGCCTCGCCATGGTCTATGGCATTGTGCAGAAGCATGATGGACACCTGCTGTGCTATAGCGAGGAGGGCGAAGGAACGGTATTCAAGATCTACCTGCCGGTATTCGAAGACGATGCCGGTGGCCTCGCCGCCGATTTGGGGCAGGAGGAAGAAGCCGTTGGCGGGAATGAAGCGATTCTGGTCGTGGACGATGTCGCCGAAATCCGGCATATCGCAAAGAAATTATTGTCGAATGTTGGCTATAGGGTCTTGCTGGCGGACGATGGGCAGAATGCCTTGGATGTCCACGCGGCGGTGGGCGGAAATATCGACTTCGTCATCCTCGACCTGAATATGCCGGTCATGGGTGGGCTGGAATGTTTGGACAACCTCCGCAAACGCGACCCCGAATTGTCGGTGTTGCTGGCGAGTGGATTCGCCCAGAGCGAAGAGATCCAAAAACGACTCGCCGACAACGTCGATTTTATCGGCAAGCCCTATCACGAAAAAGAGTTTCTCCGAACCATCCGCAGAATGCTGGATCAGGCTGGCCAAACCCGCAGCGGGGACAAGCCACGGCTTTCCTGAACACAACCGGAACATGAAAGATGCGCGATGGATACTGGATCCGCAAACGATGTGGATTGAATAGGGAACAGGGTCAATAATGAAGATGCCTTCCAAAACCCGAAGCATGTTGATCCAGGCCAAGTTGTCCTATGGCATAGGATCCGCCGCCGCTGGAGCCGGCCTTGCAATAATGCTGGCTTTTGCAGTGAACGATATCACCACCATGCGCCGGAATCTCTTCGACAACCTGTCTGGATCCGCCGCCATGCTCGGGGCAAACAGTGCCGCGGCAATCTCATCCGGGGATGGGCAGGCGGCCGCGGGAATCCTCGCTGCATTGCGGGCCAAGCCTTGGGTGGTGGCCGCCAGGCTTCATCTCCCCGATGGTGGCATGTTCGCCGAATACAAAACCCGGCATTGCGGGTTTTCCGGCAACAGGCAGGAGGTCCCGGTTCGAGGGGAAGCCCGTTTCTCGAAAGATGGTTTTGCGCACCTTGTCCAGCCGATTGTGCTGGATGGCGAAACCATTGCGTCGATCCACTTGGTATCGGATCTTTCTGAATTGCAGGCCAAGGCACGGCATCGCCTGTTGATCATGGCGGGAATCTTGTTCGTGGCCATCGCCACAGGCGCGACCCTTGCCGTTTTGGTGGTGAAAAGGATTGTGTTCAAACCGGTTCTGCGACTCATGGGAACCATGTCTGCCGTCAAGAAAGACGAAAACTATGCCCTTCGCGCCGAAAAAAGCAGCGACGACGAGCTTGGCGCCCTCGTCGATGGATTCAACGAGATGCTTTCCTGGATCGAGGCGCACGACGCCGAGCGCAGGCAATACAGCGAAAGGCTGGAAGACGAAGTCGCCGCGCGAACCGGGGAAATGCGCCTGGCCATGGAAGAGGCGCAGGCGGCAAGCCGTGCAAAATCGCAGTTCCTGGCAAACATGAGCCATGAAATCCGCACCCCGATCAACGGTGTTTCCGGAATGCTTCAGCTATTGCAGGGAACCCCGGTGGACAAGCGGCAGCGGCACTACATCAAGACCGCGTCAACGGCGGTGAAGACCCTCCTAAAGGTGATCAACGATGTCCTCGACTTTTCAAAGGGCGATGCCGGCAAGATGGAACTCGATGCCGTCGACTTCAACCTGCGCGAGCTGACCGAAGACGTATTGCAGCTCTTTTCCGAAATGGCGGCGGAGAAGGAGATCGAGCTGGCCTGCATCATCGATCCGGAAGTCCCGCTGGCGCTCCGGGGCGACGACCGGCGCATTGTGCAGGTTCTGATGAATCTGGTCGGCAATGCAATAAAGTTTACGGAATGCGGTGATATCCTGCTCAGGGTCGGCATGGAGCGGTCGGGCGGCGAAAAGACCAATCTCCGGTTTTCCCTGAGTGACACCGGAATGGGTATCCCTGAAGAGCTGCAGAAAAACCTGTTCAGGCCGTTTTCGCAGGCCGACGAATCGATGACGCGCAAATATGGCGGCACCGGCCTTGGCCTGGCCATCTGTAGCCAGCTTGTACACCTTATGGGCGGCGAGATCGGAGTGGATAGCGAAGAAGGCACGGGCTCTACGTTTTGGTTTACCGTGGTGATTGAAAAGCAGGCTGTACAGGATTCGGGCAACATTCCGATGCAGCTTCCCGGTCTGCGGGTGCTGGTTGTCGACGACAATGGCATGAGTCGGGACCTGCTGTGCAGGCAGCTTGTTTCGTGGGGTTGTTCCGTCGAAGGACTGGCTTCCGGAGCCGAAGCATTCCCCAGGATGCGCGCCGCCCATGCCGCCGGGAAAACGTTCGATGTTGCGTTGATCGATGAAGGAATGCCGGAAATGCCCGGCTCCCGGTTGATCGGCAAGATCATGGCGGATCCGGATCTGGGCGATACCCAGCTGGTTCTGCTCTGCCCGTTGCTGTCCCAGACCGTATCCGCAGGCGGCTTTCAGTTGCAAAAACCCGTTCGGCAAGCCGAACTGTACGACATGCTTGCGGGTAGCCAGCTGGTGGTTGAGCAGGAGACGGACTCGCCGGAATGGCCGCAGGTTGATTCCGGCATCAAGATTCTTGTGGCCGAGGACAACGAAATCAACCAGATGGTTGTCGTGGAGATGGTGACGGTTTTTGGATGTCGCCATGAATGCGTCGCCAACGGAAAAGAAGCTGTTGCAGCCATTAAAGGCGGGGATTACGACCTCGTGCTGATGGATTGCCAAATGCCTGTCATGGATGGCTACGAAGCCGCCCGCGCCATCCGGGAATGGGAGGCGGCGGGCAATCATGGGCGGATTCCGGTCGTCGCGCTTACGGCTCATGCCATGAAAGGCGATCGCGAGGCTTGCATGAACGCGGGCATGGACGACTATCTCACCAAGCCCGTGGATCAAGAGGAGTTGCTGCGATGCCTCCACAAATGGATCGAACAACCAAGGTGCCGCATGGACTCGTGCGCAAGGGATGGCTGAATGCAAGCGATGCAGACTGAAACAGGAATGCCGGCCATTGCGGCGATCAAGGGGCTCGATGTTGAAGCCGGGTTGCGGCACGTTGCTGGAAACCGGAAATTGTACAACAAGCTCTTGGGCTCGTTTGCGGTCCGTCACGCGGACGTTGTTCGCGAGATGCGGGGCGCGTTGAACGAACAGGACTTCGAACTGGCCGAGCGCCTGGCGCATACGCTGAAGGGCGTGGCGGGCACCCTTGGCGCCGGCTTGCTCCACGAGGCCGCCAAGTCCGCCGAGGCAGCCATCAAGGGAAAAGACCGGAAGGCTGCGGAAAGTGAACTGGAATCCCTGGGTGCGCTGCTCGATCCGTTCATCGAAGGAATTCGCCATGCGCTGCCGGAGGAAGGCGATGCACCGCCTCCCTGGAATCCGGAACCGCTGGATGCCGAAAGAGTCGCACCCGTGCTGCGGGAACTCAAGGGCCAGGCAATGAATAAACCCCCTCCCGTTATTCTGGCGGTCGACGACACGCCCGAGAACATCGATGTTCTTGTCGGCCTTCTGGGCGACAAATACAGGCTCAAGGTGGCTTCCGATGGCCAACGCGCAATGCATCTGGCCACGACCGGTGCGCCGCCGGATCTCATCCTGCTCGACATCATGATGCCCGGCATGGATGGATTCGAAGTCTGCCGGAGGATCAAGGCGCAGGAGTCTCTTCGCGACATACCCGTCATCTTCATCAGCGCACTCGAAAACGTGGACGAAAAAATCAGGGCGTTCACCGCCGGGGGTGTCGACTATGTCACCAAGCCCTTCCAGCCCGAAGAGCTCAAGGCCCGCGTGGCCACGCACCTTGCCCTGCGGCGTTTGCAGGCCGAACTCGAAGAACGGAACAGCCATCTCGACGGGCTGGTGCGCGAAAAGAGCCGCGAACTGGCCGCCGCCCACGACCGACTCTCCATCGCCGACCAAGCCAAGGGCGAGTTTCTCCAGCTTATTTCGCACGAACTCCGCACTCCCACGAACGGGGTGCTGGGCATCGCCGACCTGGCCTTCGATTGCTTCCCCGAAAACGAGGAAGTGGAGGAGCTTCGGCCCTTGTTCAACCAGTCGAGGGATCGGATGCTGGCAGCGCTCGACGACGCTTTGCTATTGGCCCGGATCCATGTTTCGCGCGATGGTTTCCACGCAACCCCCGTGCCGTTGGGCCGCTTGCTGGTAAAAGCTGCCCATGCCGCTTCCGGCTTTGCCTTGGATTCCGGCGCCGGCGTTGACCCACTTCCGGCTTGCGAGGCCATCGTTGCCGGGGACGAAGAGCTTTTCACAACCGCTCTCACATCCCTGTTGCAGACCGCAATCGCATTCACTGCATGCGACCAAACAGTCGCCGTTAGCTACGACGGCGACGCAGACAAGGCAACGGTAACCATGGAAGGCAGGGGACGGGGTTTGTCCAGCGAGGCTGCGGCAGGGTTTTTCGACGTTTTCGGCACCGTGCGCAATAGCACCTCTGCCGAAGTGCTTGGCCTGAAACCTGCCGTGGCGGAACGGATTATTTCGCTCTACGGCGGGAACGTGCAGATCAGAAGCTTGGCGTGCCAGGGAGTGGAATTGAAGATCGTGCTGCAAAAACACAGCTCTGGCTGCGGCAACCATCTTCCATAGGCCGTTGCGGCGATGTGGATGACGACCTGGGGGATGAGAGGGAGAGGAATCGATAAAACGGCAGGCTCGTCTCCGGATTACGCATTCTGTGCAAGCTATTCACACCCTCCCCCGTTCAACTCCAGTTGATCTGCGGGGTTTTTGTGCCAATACGTTTTTGTCGATGGTGGTGCTTCCCCGAAGGGATTCATTTTCGAGTGGTGTACTTGTTGACGATATCGATGAGTTCTTGGCGGTCGACTGGCTTCACCAGGTAGTTGTCCATGCCTCTATCGATACATTTTTCCTGATCACCTTTCATTGCATGCGCAGTGATTGCGACGATGGGTGTTTTGCACCAAGGCTCGTCCATGGCCCGGATTTCAGCCGTGGCTTCGAATCCATCCAAGACCGGCATTTGACAATCCATCAGCAGCACATC
Organism: Verrucomicrobiota bacterium; assembly: GCA_039715135.1. Classification (GTDB taxonomy): domain Bacteria; phylum Verrucomicrobiota; class Kiritimatiellia; order Kiritimatiellales; family Pontiellaceae; genus Pontiella. The sequence goes on along the minus strand of JBDLHZ010000016.1, from coordinate 3,491 downwards.
GTAGTGTTCCTTCTGGATTTGCGCAATGGATTCCTTCCCATTGTCAACGACATCGATTTGGCACCCTGCCTTGCGGAGGATGGTAGCGATCACATTCTGGTTCACCTTGTTGTCTTCCGCCAACAATACCCTGACATCCGGCTTGATGGTTTTAACCCGGTCGGCTTTTGCAAGCTTGATGTTTGCCGGGCGGTTGGCATTGGAAAGAAACAGGCCAAACTGGAGCATGGAGCCATTGTCTTTTTCGCTGACAAAGTCCAGTTCACCACCCATGAGCCCGATCAGATGCTTGCTGACGGCCAGGTTCAGTCCGGGTCCATGAGGCAGGCAAATGCCTGACCCGTCGGTCTCCGTGGTTTTTTTGAGAATGCCATCCTGCACCTCTTGATCGATTCCGATGCCGGTATCGACCACCTCGAAGAAGAGTTCGGATCCTTTAGTGCTTTTTCCTCCGCATTCAATGCTGAGGTTTACCGAACCCTCGTGGGTAAACTTCAGGGCGTTGTCCAGCAGGTTGATCAATACCTGCTTGATCAGTTTTTCGTCACCCATGACAGCGATAGGCACATTGCTCCTACATTCGCACGTTAGATCGATCCCTTTCTGGGCGGCAACCGGACGGAACATTCGATGCAAAAAATCGCACACTGCATGCAAATCCATTTCCGACTCGTGGATATCCATTTGGCCGGCCTCGATTTTCGAGATATCGAGCACATAGTTGATGGACTTGAGCAAATCTGTTGTTGACTGGAGGATGGTATTGATGCAGTTGCGCTGTTCGGCGCTCAGTTGCATGTCGGCCATCAACTGCGACATTCCCACGATTCCGTTTAGTGCCGTTCGGATTTCATGGCTGGCCTTGGGGAGAAATCCACTCGCGGCATTCGTCGTTTCAACCACATCCAAGGTGTTATCGATCATTTTTTTGGCATCTTCTGCCCTTTCAACAATATCTTCATCCGTTAGGCTGAAACCCTCCTCTTTCACCAATGCCACATTTTCTTCAGCCAGTGCGGCATCCTCTTGCACCGGGGCTGCCGCCGGTTCCGCCGGGGCTGCATGGTCGTTCGCTGGGACTGCGTCGCCAACGGCTTGTTGATCCGCGACTTGCACGGGCTCTTCTTCCGCCGGGGAGACATCCGCCTGCTGCGGGACTTCCGCCGGAGCCGTGTCGCTACCGGGTTGTTGGTCCACACCTTCCACGTTCTCTTCTTCGACCGGCGCGATGTTCGCCTGCTCCGGGGCTGCCGCCGGTTCCGCCGGGGCTACAGGGTCGTTTGCCGGGACTGCGTCGCCAACGGCTTGTTGATCCGCGACTTGCACGGGCTCTTCTTCCGCCGGGGCAACATCCGCTTGCTGCGGGACTTCCGCCGGAGCCGTGTCGCTAGCGGGTTGTTGGTCCATACCTTCCACGTTCTCTTCTTCGACCGGCGCGATGTTCGCCTGCTCCGGTGCTGCCGCCGGTTCCACCAGGGCTGCATGATCGTTCGCCGGGGCTGCGTCGCCAACGGCCTGTTGATCCGCGACTTGCACGGGCTCTTTTTCCGCCGGGGCGGCGTTCTCTTGCACAGTGGCTTCTGCGGGAACCGTATCGTTGGTGGCGGCTTGTTGGTCAGAGACCTCTGCGGACTCTTCTTCAGCCAGGACGGCATCCTCTTGCGCCGGGGTTGCCGCCGGTTCCGACGGGGCTACAGGGTCGTTCGCCGGGGCGGCGTTCTCTTGCACAGTGGCTTCCGCGGGAACCGTATCGTCGGTGGCGGCTTGTTGGTCAGAAACCTCCACGGACTTTTCTTCAGTCAGGACGACATCCTCTTGCACCGGGGCTGCCGCCGGTTCCGCCGGGGCTACAGAGTCGTTCGCCGGGGCTGCGTCGCCAACGGCTTGCTGATCCGCGACTTGCACGGGTTCTTCTTCCGCCGGGGCGGCGTTCTCTTGCATAGTGGCTTCCACGGGAACCGTATCGTTGGTGGCGGCTTGTTGGTCAGAAACCTCCACGGACTCTTCTTCAGCCAGAACGGCATCCTCTTGCACCGGGGCTGCATGGTCGTTCGCCGGGGCGACATCCGCCTGCTGCGGGACTTCCGCCGGAGCCGTGTCGCTAGCGGCTTGTTGATCCAGGATCCCGGAAACCTTCTCGCAAACAGAGCCGATATGCTGATGAATAGAGGCCGTATCACCGGTGACAAGCGGATGCCAGTCGGGTAGCGGGTTGCCTTCATGCAACAAACGGTAGGAACAGGTTTCGGGCATTAATTTAAAGTATTCGGGTTGATCAGGCGAAAGCTGGGGACATTCAAGCACAAGTTCATGGCGGTCTGCATAGTCGGTGCACCGTCCGGTATTCGCATCCAGCAAATGACAGGCACCGCCACTGTGGGCACAGCATTTGGCACATCCATCACAGAGAGCTTCCCACTCAAAGGTATTCATTTCATGAAGTTTTTTTGTTTCCCAGTATGGTTTCATAATTATCCCGTATGTTTATTGATTAGATCGATAAGTTTTTTGTGGCAAATCGGCTTGGACAAGTAATCGTCCATGCCGCTTTCCATGCACTTTTCCTGGTCTTTCTCCATTGCATGCGCAGTAATGGCAATGATGGGTATATTGCACATTGGCTCGTCCATGGCCCGGATTTTAGTGGTGGCTTCGAACCCATCCAGAACCGGCATTTGACAATCCATCAACACGGCATCGTAGTGCTCTTCACGGACCTGCATGATGGCTTTCTTTCCATTTTCAACGGCATCGACCCGGCAGCCCGCCTTGCGCAAGATGGCAATGGTAACCTTTCGATTGAGTTTATTGTCCTCTGCCAGCAACACCCGGATATTCGGCTTGGTGACGGTTTTGGCCTTGGCGACTGTTTCCTTCTTGGAGACCTCCGAAGCGCTGGCCAGTTGAAGGGTGAGGCCGAAGAAGAATGTGGCGCCTTTGTTCTTTGAACTTATCAGCCTGATATCTCCACCCATGAGTTCAACAAGTTGTTTGGAAATGGTTAAGCCCAGACCGGTTCCTCGGATCTTGCGATTACCAGGATCTTCAATCTGCGCATATTCCTCGAAAATAAATGATTGCTTGTCCTTCTCTATTCCGATGCCGGTATCAATGACCTGAAAATACAATTCGGCCTCCACATCGTTCTTTCGACGGCACTCGATATTCAGGGAAACCGACCCATGACGGGTAAATTTAATGGCATTGCTCATCAGGTTGACCAGTACCTGCTCTATTAGGTTCGCATCGCCCAAGAGGAGGGAGGGGACTTTTTCGTGGCACTCGCATGTGAGGGAAATACCGCTCTGCTCTGTTTGCTGACGGAACATGTCGTGCAACTTGCCGCACATCGGCCGCAGATCCATGGCCGATTCCCGAACCGCCACCTGCTTGGCTTCGATTTTGGAGAGATCAAGTACATGGTTGATAATATCGAGCAACATGGCCGAGGATTGAAGAATGGTGTTGATGCAGTTGTGTTGTTCAATATT
>JBDLHZ010000015.1:0-17529 GCA_039715135.1 Verrucomicrobiota bacterium | reverse complement strand
TTGCCGCTACTGGCGTTGCCGACGAAACGCACGGGATCGATGTATTCGTGCGTCGGGCCGGATAGGATGAGGATTTGCTTGCCCATTTCCTCAGAACACCGAGCTGAGGATGATCTGGACGATGGCGCTGGAGGCACTCATTCGGCCGTAGCCGGCGGTGCCGCAGGCCAGCCGCCCTTTCTCGGGACCCATTTGGTGCCAGCCCAGCTCAAGTAGCTTCTCGGCGTTTTCGCGGACGACCGGCTGCTTCCACATTTGCTCGTTCATGGCCGGGCAGAAGATGCGCTTGCAGTCGGCTTTGAGCGAGAGTGCGCTGCAACAGACGATGTCGTCGCCGATACCGTGGGCCAGTTTTGCGATCGAGTCGGCCGTGGCGGGCGCAACGACAAAGGCCTCGGCCTCGGTGGCGGGGTAGAGGTGCGGATAGATCACATCCATCTCACCTGTGTTGTTATCGGGGAAGTTGGTTGTAAGCACTTTTTGCCGGGTAAGGGCCGCGAAGGTGAGCGGGGCGACGAACCGTGTTGCCGCCTCGGTCATGATAACACGCACATCGACGTTGGCCTTGACGAGTTGGCTGGCGATATCCGCCGTCTTGTAGGCGGCAATGCCGCCCGTGATGCCGATCAGTACCTTGGGTTTCATGTCGCTTCGCTCCATTAAATTTTTGATTTGCGAATTTTGATTTTTGATTTGCGGAACTCAGGCGGCGTTGGCCTTTTTATTGAAAGGCGTCGCAGACCAATAAATCGGCAATCGAAAATCGGCAATCAAAAATCGTTTCCCCCTACACTTCCATGATTTCTTCTTCCTTGGCGGCGAGCAATTCGTCCATCTTCTTAATATGCTCGTCGGTGGATTTCTGCACATCTTCCAGTGCAGAATCTCGATCGTCTTCGGTGATGTCGCCGTTTTTCTGGAGGCTCTTTACCTGGTCGTTGGCATCGCGGCGAATGTTGCGGATGGCCACGCGCTGCTCTTCGGTGGTGCGTCCCGCCATCTTGACCATTTCCTTGCGCCGTTCTTCGGAGAGTTCCGGGATCGGTACACGGATCAGGCGGCCGTCGTTCATCGGGGTAATACCGATGTTGGCGGCGATGATCGCCTTTTCGATCAGGCCGAGCGACGAGGGGTCGAACGCCTTGATGACGATCAGGCGCGGTTCGGGCGTGGAGATATTGGCGATATCGCGCAGGCGGGTGGGGGTTCCGTAGTAGTCGACGGTAATGGTGTCGACGAGCGACGGGTGGGCCTTTCCTGTGCGCAAGCCCGCCAGTTCCTGCTGCAGGAATTGAAGGGCCTTGTCCATTTTGTCTTCGGTTTCGAGAAGTATGTCATCCAGCATTGTCCATCCTCCGGGTTTGTTAATGCGTAACGAGTGTGCCGGAGTTTTCCCCGGTGACCACCTCGACTATTCCGTTTTCCTTGAAAAAGTCGAATACCACAATAGGAATGTTGTTTTCCATGCACAACGAAAAAGCGGCGGCATCCATGATCTTGAGCTGCTTGGCGAGCGCGTCCTGGTAGGTGATCCGATCGAAGCGGGTGGCATCGGGGTGGGTGACGGGATCGGCGGTGTAGATGCCGTCGACCTTGGTGGCCTTCATGAGCACGTCCGCGCCGATCTCCGATGCGCGCAGCGCGGCGGCGCTGTCGGTGGTGAAGTAGGGGTTTCCGGTGCCCGCACCAAAGATGACGACCCGACCCTTTTCCAGATGCCGGACAGCCTTGCGGCGGATGAACGGCTCGGCGATGGCCCGCATGGTGATGGCCGTCATGACGCGGGTGTCGATCCCTTCGTTTTCGAGTGCGTTCTGGATGGCCATGGAGTTGATGACCGTGGCAAGCATGCCCATGTAGTCGCCGGTGGTGCGGTCGGTTCCGCTAGTGCTTCCGGCCAGGCCGCGGAAAATATTCCCGCCGCCAACGACGACGGCGATTTCGGTGCCCATGGCGAGCAACTGCTTGAACTGTTCGGCCACCTTGTCGAGAATCTCTGGATCGTGGTTGAGGCCTTTTGCCTTGTTTTGCAGTGCCTCGCCGCTGATTTTTACCAATATTCGCTTATATTTCATAAATTCCTTTTATGTGAACGCACCAAAATATTAGAACATGTTGCAGGGCGTGTAAATTTCCAATGTCTGGAAACTGCGCCGAAACGGGGAACCGATGAACTGGATCAAAACATTGTGGGTTGTGTTGTTTGGCATCGTGGCTGTGGTTTCCATTGCCTGGGTGGTCTGGAACCCGTCCGGCCCGCCGCAACCCCCTGTTCGTTCGCTGTGGGTGACGCGCTTCGACTACACGACGCCGGAGGATGTCCGCAGCATTATCGACAATGTTGCCGGGGCAGGCTTTACCGATGTTTTCTTCCAGATCCGGGGGAACGCCAGCGTATTCTACAAGAGCCGGCTCGAACCGTGGGCCTATGAACTTTCCGGTGGGCAGGTGGAAACGCTCGGAAGCGATCCCGGCTGGGATCCGCTCCAGCTTGCACTGGATACGGCGCGCCCGCACGGGCTGCGTGTGCATGCCTATATGAACGTGCTGCCGGGCTGGAAAGGCCTGGAGGATCCGCCGCCTGCCGCAGGGCAGCTGTGGACGGCGCATCCCGACTGGTTCATGATCGATTCGCTTGGGCAGAAAATGCTTCCGACCTCCGGTTGGTATTCATTCATCAATCCGGTGCTGCCCGAAGTGCGGGCGCACCTGCGCGGCATCGTGGCCGAACTTTGCCAATACGAAGTGGATGGCATTCATCTGGACTATATCCGCTACCCGCACGACTACCATCTCGTTGCCCGGCAGCGGTATCCCGATGCTTCGGACGAGGAAATCATGAGGCGTGCCGATTATTCGTATGATCCGGCATCGCAGGCGGCACTGTTCGGTCGGTATGGCTGGGAGGTGTCCAGTCGGCAGATTACGAAGTTCCGGTGCGATTCGGTGACGCGCGTTGTGCGGGATATTTCCTATGTGATGCAGACGCAGAAGCCGGGAGCTTGCCTGTTGACGGCCAGTGTGATGGGCAATCCGGTGGAAGGGAAAGCCCATGCCTATCAGGATTCCGGTGCATGGGCGCGGCAAGGGCTTGTCGACTGGGTGGTGCAGATGAATTATGGAACCACGTCGTTCGATCGGTATCTAAGGGCCATGAAGAGGGCGGCTGGCCGCCGCAAGTTCCGTTCATCGGTGGTGGTGGGAATCTATTGCAAAAACGACACCGACGAGATTCTTGCGCAGCTCGACAAGGTGCGGGAATCCAGTAGTCGGGGCTTTGCCCTTTTCTCCTATTCGTTCTTGTTTGGCGAGGATCATCGGGAGACGGAAAAAGGCCGGATTCTTCTGGCGAAGATCCGGCCCTGAAAACCGAGAAGTCCGGGTTTTATTCGGGAACTGTAATGTCCTGCAATGCGGTGGATTCCACGCTCTCGGCGGGCTGCGCTTCTTCCTCTTCTTCCGTGGATTTTTTCGCCATGTTTTTGGCGAGGGATTCTATTTCCCCAAGGGCTTTTTCCTTTTCGGCGGTTCTGCCGGCCCTTTCACAGGCGTTTGCATAGCTGACCCATGCATACAGGTTGTTGGGGGATAGCTGGACGGCGGTGTCGAGCGAGTCCGCCGCCGCGTCGAATTCCTTCAGCATCAACTGGCTGTTGCCGAGGCCGAGCCATGCCCCGGGGATGGTATTGTTGCCCTGCAGCAGCAGGGAGAATATGGCCTTCGCCTCGGTCGGCCGATTGAGCGCCAGGAAGATTTTCCCCGAGCCGATCAGGCACCCCGGGTTTCCGGCACGGCACCCTTGCCCAACCTTTGCGGCATATTCGGCCCGTGCCGCCTCCAGCTTGGCCAGTCCGGCGGCTTGCACTTCCGTGTTGTTCAGCAACGGGGCAAGCTCCTCCTTGTTCAACAGGAGGATGGCGGTGGTTCCGTCAAAATAGGCCAGCTTCCAGATTTGCCGCGCGAGCAGTGTAACGAGACCTTGGGCGGAGGATGGAGCCAGGGTGTTGATGATGATGGCTTCCGGCCGATAGGTGTCGTAGATGGCATTGTAGGCCTTGTTGTCGCCGAGCATCATGGCATTGAGGTTTTCGAGAAGTTCGCGGTCATAGCGTCCAGGCCGGTAGTCGATGAACACCTTGCGCCCGTAGTTGAAAGCCAGATAGCCTCCGTCGGCGGCGAGGTTGATGGTTTTCTCCGGTTCTGGGAAGGCCGGATCCCCGATAAGGGCTTCGGCATCGCAAGGGTAGAGCTTTTCCTCGATCCCTAGGCCGAAGGAGGATGCGCTGCCGAACTCGGTGTAGGCGCAGTTGCTGACGATGGGGATGAGCGATAGAATGACCAGCAGCACGAATACGATTTGAATCGCGGGAGCCAACAGCTTGTCTTGTTTGCCAAGAAGCTTTTTGAACGACCCTCGGACGTATTCGCCAACGGCTGTGAAGCTCAGCACCATGAACGGGAAGGCAAACACCGCAAACAGCTGTGCGGCATACAGGGAACGGATAACAAGGAAGGCGCCGATGATGGCGAGGGTGGTGAGCATGACGGGGAGCCGCTTCTTGAGCGTGATCAGGCCTCCTGCACCGAGGACGAGTACGAGGAAGATAAGCGGGTTGCGCATCGGTGCCTGGAAATATTCCTTGAAGAGCGAGCCCCAGTAGGCCGGGTAGGGAGTATTGATGCTGGCAAATACCTGTGCATGCAACTTGGTGAAGTAGGGGTTGATTGCGGTTGCAACGAGCAGGGCCACCGCGAGGATGCCCAGCATTTGGGGTTGTAGTTCCTGTTGCTTCCGGCGGTTGACTCCCTTGGTGCTCAGTCCGGCTTGAAGTGCAAGCAGGATGCCGAGGAATGGGCCAAGCAAAAACGAGCCATGCATGTTCGTCCAGAGAATCTGTAGCGGAATGAGCGCCCCGAATAAGATGCCGGGACTCTTCACCGTGGAGAGTATATAGATGAACAGGGCGATGAACAGCATCATCATGGTTTGCGGACCCACGTCCAATCCGTGGAAAATCAGATGTCCCGATATCAGCAGGGCAAACCCCTGGCTGATTTCGCCGCCCCATTCCTTGGAAATCCGCAGCAGCAGGATGAAGGCCGCCAATAGGGTGATGACATTGAAGATGATGAGTGCCGAAGCACCGCCGGTGTTCCATAGTCCGTAAACGATCTTGTCGTAGAGATGGGTGGTGTTTATGGCGCTATCGGTTTCAAGATACGAGATCGGTGCATTGGTTTTGCCTTGCGCAAGGTGGGTCCAGATTTCGGGGGTGCTGATGGTGCGGATGCCGATTAAGGCGATAAAGACGAGGCCAAGAACTACATTGAGGGTTGCTGCACTAAATGGCTTCTTACTCATATACTTCTCCCTTTTTATTCAGTGAAAGATGTTAATGCCATCCGCAATTGCATTGCAAGTGGGGATTGGCTGAAAATCAGAACAGGTCCAGCTGCGAAATGTTGGCCTTGAGCTTGTGTGGGCGCTTCTTTGCGATCTTTGGTTGGCCGGTGTCGCCAAACTCGCCTTCCTCAAGGTTTTTCAGGATGTCGTTCGCGCGGTCGATCACCTCGTCCGGCAGCCCGGCCAGCCGCGCCACCTGGATGCCGTAGCTCTTGTCCGCCGCGCCCGGAACAATCTTGCGCAGGAAGGTGATGGTGTGCCCCTTCTCCTTAACGAGTATGCTGAAGTTCTGCACGTTGGGCAGCATCAAGGCAAGGTCGGTCAGTTCGTGGTAGTGCGTGGCAAACAGGGTCTTCGCCTTCATCGCCTCGTTCTTGCAGAGGAACTCCGCCACCGACCATGCAATGCTGATGCCGTCGAACGTGCTGGTGCCGCGCCCAATCTCATCGAGTACGATCAGGCTTTTCGGCGTTGCGTTATTCAGGATGTTGGCCGTCTCCTGCATCTCCACCATGAAGGTCGAGCGGCCGCGCGCAAGGTCGTCGCTCGCCCCGACGCGGGTAAAGACGCGGTCGACCACCCCGATCTCCGCCGAGGCCGCCGGAACAAAGCAACCCATGTGCGCCATGATCGTGATCAGCGCCACCTGCCGGATGTAAGTCGACTTGCCCGCCATGTTCGGCCCCGTGATAATGATCAACTGGTGCGTCTCGCGGTCGAGGGTCGAGTCGTTCGGGACAAAGCGCTCCGCGTCCGGCATCTGCTCGACGACCGGGTGGCGGCCGTCGCGGATCTCCAGCCTGCCGTTGTCGGTCATGTTCGGCCGGGAATAGTTGTTCGAAAGCGCCCGCTCCGCGAATGTGGTCAAGACATCCACTTGGCCGATGGCCAGTGCGTTGCGCTGAATGGTTTCGAGATGCTCGACGGCCTGCCGCCGCACCTCCGTGAAGATTTCCTGCTCCAGCCCGATCGACCGCTCCTGCGCACCGAAGATCTTGTTTTCGTACTCCTTCAACTCCGGCGTAATGAAACGCTCCGCGTTCACCAGCGTCTGCTTGCGGATGTAGGCTTCCGGCACGTCGGCCAAATAGCTCTTGCTGATCTCGATATAGTAGCCGAACACCTTGTTGTGCCGAACCTTCAGGCTCTTGATGCCCGTGCGCTCGATTTCCGAGGCTTGGAAATCCGCCAGCCACTTGCGCCCCTGCGTCGCCGCCTCGCGCAGTTCATCGAGCTCCGGGTGGTAGCCCGGGCGGATCACGCCACCGTCCTTTAGGTTGATCGGCGGCTCGTCCACCAGCGCGGAGTCGATCAGCGCCACCAGTTCCGGTAGCAAAGTAATCTCGCCGCCGAGCGATTCCAGCATTGTTCCCTTGCCGTTGAGCAGCGATTTGACCAGCGGCATCTGCTGGAGCGAAACGCCCATGGCGCGCACGTCGCGCGGGTTGCCGCTTGTCGAGCCGATGCGCGAGATCAGCCGTTCCACATCCTTGATATCGCCGAGCACGTCGCGCAATGAACGAAGGTAGGTCTGATTGTTCACCAGTAGATCCACAGCGTCGTGCCGCGCATTGATTTGGCCAAGATTGTTCAGCGGCCGTAGCAGCCACTCGCGCAGCAATCGCCCGCCCATCGCCGTGCAGGTCGAGTCCAGCACATTCAACAGCGTCGCCTTGTAGGCCGCACGCGTATTGATCGGCGTAACCAGCTCCAGATTCGTCGCCGTCGTCTCGTCCATCAGCATGTAGTCCGACGGATTCTTCACGCGAATATTGCGGACATGCGAAAGGTTGCGCCGCAACTCCGTCTTTACATAATAGAGCATCGCTCCCGCCGCACCCAGTCCGGCCGACATTCCCGAACAGCCAAACCCCTCCAGCGAATGGACATCGAAATGGCGTAGCAGGAAATCGTTTGCCGAAGAGGTCTCGAACGTCCAGTCCTCGCAGGCGGTCAGCAGGGTGTCCGTTGCCTCGAGTGTCAGCTCGCCCATCTGTTCTTCGGCAATCACGCATTCAGCGGGCGCATAGCGCGAAAGGTTTGCCTGCACGCTTGCCACCTCGTCCGACTCCTCGACCCAGAACTCACCCGTCGAAAGATCCAGCATCGCCAGACCGAACTGCTCCTTCTCGCGGAACAGCCCCGCCAGGAAATTGTTCTGGTTCTTCTCCAGCACCACCTCGTCGAGGATCGTGCCCGGAGTCACGATGCGCGTCACGTCGCGCTTCACGATGCCCTTGGCTTCGGCCGGATCCTCCACCTGCTCGCAGATCGCCACCTTCTTGCCCGCCTTCACCAGCCGTTCCAGATAGCCCGAAGCCGAATGGTAGGGCACGCCGCACATCGGCGTGTTGTGGCGCTTCGTCAGCGTGATGTCTAGGATATCGGAAGCCGTCTTCGCATCGTCGAAGAACATTTCATAGAAATCGCCCAGCCGGAAGAAGAGGATCGTATCCTCCGGCAGTTCGCGCCGTATCGACCGATACTGCGCCATCATAGGTGTTTCCTTCTTCGCCATGCACTCCTCTGGAAATCAAAGAAAACATTCTATCCAGTCCGTGGAACGAATCAACCCCCAATCCCGCCGAATGTGCAACTTTTATATTCTTGTTCTTTTTGGGTAAAAATGAAACAAGGAAACCAAGTCGCACCCTCCAAAACATCGGCCGACTCGTTCCTATAGCGACGCAATGGAGAGTCCGAAGGAGTCGCAACAAGTCATGAACATTTCCAACGAAAAAAAGCTGGCGGCACGCGCAACACAGCTGGGCAAGAGCGCAGACGCCGGTGCATTCGGCGAGCTGGCGGAACTGGCACGTTCGGAATCCCCGCTGGTGCGTCGCTTGGCGGCATCGGCCCTCGGAAAGCTGGCGAACATTGTTCCCGATGCTCCGGCGGTTCGCGCCCTCCATCCGCTTTTGCAGGATCGGCATCCGCAGGTTCGGCAATATTCCGCCAAGGCGCTCGGCGCGTTCGGCGCGGATGCCAAGGATGCGCTGCCCGATCTGCGCGACCTCTACAAGAGCCCCGTCGAGAAGGACTATGTAAAGCGTAGCGTGGTGGCCGCAGGCAAGCTGATCCGCTCGGCGGTTGAAATCCGGGAGCGGCAAACAATCCACCACTGCCGCCGCTGCGGTGTCGAACTGGAGCACGATGAATATGTCCGTTCGCAAAAGGCCTTCCAGCGCCCGTTCTGCGACCACTGCTTCGACGAGGTGTTTCTCGATCGCCGCAACTTCGAGACCAAGGTGGAACTCCAAAAGAAAATCCGTACCAAGGACGGCACCTGGGTGCAGTCCGACGGCGAACGGCGAATTGCCGAGATCCTCGCCGCCGAAAACATCCGCTACCGCTACGACGAACGCTTCCGCATCCTCGACGGCTACGCCATCCGCCCCGATTTCTACCTGCCCGAATTCGATGTCTACATTGAATATTGGGGCATGGACACCGCCGACTACAAGATCGGGATGCTCAAGAAGCAGAAGCTCTACCAGCAGCAAGGCAAGAAACTGGTTTCGCTCTATCCCATCGACAAGCCACGCATGCGCAAGGTTTTGCTGGGAAAACTGGAAAGATTAAAATAGAGGCGACCCATCCCGGCAGCGACGCAATGTAGAGTCCAAAGGAGTCGCAACAAGTCGAGGGAAGCCATGAACATTTCCAACGAAAAGAAGCAGGCGGCTTTGCCGTGCCTAGTTTTCGCGGATTGGAATGAGGAGCGTCTGGCCTACGCGCAGGTCGCCGGGGCTTTGCATGCGGTCCTTGTTGGCTTGGTAGATGGCTTCCCAGTCCCCGTCCCCGTAGAACTTGTTGGCGATCTTTGTGAGGTTGTCGCCAGCGACAACAGTGTAGATCCGGTGGGTGAATTCAGGCGACTTGGCGCTCTTGGGTGCGGTCTGGGTGACGCTCTTTGCCTTGGGCCGGCTCGCAAGCTGCCGTTTGAGATCGGCGTTTTCCTGACGCAGTTGCTTGAGTTCCTGAATGGCCTTTACGGCTCCGGACTGGGTCAGGATTGCGTTGGCCAATGCGATCTGCACCTCCTCGATCTGTTCCTTGATGAACTCCGCCTTCTCGGAGTCGGGACGCAGTTCGAGGTAGCGCTTGTAGTAGAAGATCGAACTGACGTAGTCCGGATCGTACTGGTGGTAGATCGTGGCGAGGTCGAGGTGGGGACGCGCCATGCGCGGGTTGTTTTCGATGGCTTCCTTGAAGGCGGTCTCGGCCTTGCCGTAGTCCTTGATTTCCATGTAGGCATGGCCTTGTTTGATGAGCGGATTCCGTTCTTCCTTCGCCTCGGCGGACTTGGCGTCTTTTTTGCACCCGCAGAGTGCGAGAAGGGCGATGCACAGGAATATATGAATGAAGCGCATGGTTCTTTTCCTCATTTAATGGATTTAGTTCTCGGGAGCATAGCCTGTTGCAGCCGTGAATCCCGAACTAAATTTTTCGAATATTTCGCCGTCTGCTCCGCGCACCAGAAACATGGCCTCCACCTTTGGCCGCTCTTCCACCCAGGCAAGCCCCTCGTCCGCGCCCATCACGAACAGCGCGGTGGCCATGCCGTCGGCATCCATGCAGTTGGGGGCAACGACGGTCACGCTGGCGGTATCCGAGAGCACGGCCCGGCCGGAGCGCGGGTCGAGGATATGCGAATGGAGCACGCCGTCCTGCTCGATATGGTTGCGGTAGTCGCCCGAAGTCGCCACCGCGCCCTCCGTCAGGTTGACGATACCTTGCAGCTTGTCGACCGCCGGGTTGCTGGAGGGATGTTGGATTCCGATGCGCCACGGTTTCCCTTTGGGGTTGGTGCCGCGCACCACCACCTCGCCACCGATTTCCGCAAACCAGTTTTCATGGCCGGCATCGTCGAGCAGCTGGCCAATGGCGTCCACACCATGGCCCTTCGCGATTGCGCCGAGGGCAAGCTGTACCTCGGGGCCGGCTTTCCAGAGGTTGGAGGATTTGTCGACCCACACCTTGTCCGACCCCGTTTTTTCCATGGCCGCGGCGATATCGGTATCGGACGGAACCTTCCGTTCTTCGCTTTCGCTACCGAATCCCCATAGGTTGAGCAGGGGATTGAGTGTTGGGTCGAACGCGCCACCGGTTATTTCCCCTAGCTTAAGCGCACGACGGACGACTTTGGAAAAACCTTCCGAAACCGGGAACGGCCCCGATTCATCCGATTGGTTGAAAATGGAGATTCCGCTCTTTGGATCCCACGTCGACATTTGCCGGTTGATCTCCACCAGTTCAGCTTCAATTTGGCGGGAGAGTTTGGTTATCGCTTTGCGCGAGACATAGCCTGAGAGCGTCACGCTATAGCCCGTACCCATGGTTCCGCCGACCAGAACCGGGTGCTTGACGTATAGGCCGCGGATGCCTAGTGCAAGCACCAGCACAAGGGCGAGGATGATCTGGATGGCTTTATTGCGTGTCATGGATTTCCTCCTTTTCATTGACCACGGAATTGTCATTCCGGGGTTGTCTAAACCTTTGCCACCAGTTCGATTTCAACCAACGCGCCTTTCGGCAGGGCGGCAACCTGCACGGTCGAGCGCGCCGGAGCATTGTCCTCTCCAAAGTATTCGGCATAGAGGGTGTTCAGTTCGGGAAAGTCGGCCATGTCGGCGAGGAATACGGTGGTCTTGATGACGTCGTCGAGTGTACAGCCCGCCGCCTCGACGACGCTCTTGAGGTTTTCCAGTACCTGGATGGTCTGTTCGCGGATGCCGCCGGAAACCATTTCGCCGGTCATCGGGTCGATTGGAATCTGCCCGGAGGTATAGAGCAGGTGGCCGCTCTTGACGGCCTGGTTGTACGATCCGATCGGTGCCGGGGCGTTTTCGGTGTTGATGGTTTTTTTCATGGAACCTCCCGTATCTTTTCGAGTTCGTCGATAATATACAGGTCTGCCTTGGAATAGGGAACCCTGCGGAGGCCGGAAATTTCCAGCCACTGGAAGTCCTGGCAGTGGAGGGGGCGGGGGCGGCCGGACTTGATCTTGGCGAAATGGGTGTGCATCTCCATCGTAAAGTGGCTGTAGGCGTGTTTGACGGTGACGAGGAAGTCGCCGATCTCAATATTGATTCCCAGTTCTTCCTTCAATTCACGGACGATGCATTGCTGGATGGTTTCACCAGTCTCCTGCTTGCCGCCGGGGAATTCCCATAGACCGCCGAGCATGTCCTTGTCACGCCGCTGGGCAATGAGCACCTCGCCCTTGCGGTTGACGACGACCGCCGCGCCGACAACGATATGCGGCACCTTTTTCTTCGGGGCCTTGACGGGATAGTTGGTCGGTCGATCGGATTTGTGGCCGAGGCAGACGGCGGCCATTGGGCACACTTTGCACTGCGGATTCTTCGGCAGGCAGACGGTGGCGCCCAACTCCATCATGGCTTCGTTGCAGTTGCCGGCATCGCCCGGTACGAGGAGATCGTCGGCGAGTTGCTGGAGTTCTTTTTTGGCGGCGGTGAAGCGAGTGTCCTTTGCATAGGCGAAGAGGCGGGAGAGCACGCGGATGACGTTGCCGTCGAGCACGGCGAGGTCGAGGTTGAAGGCAAGCGAGCCGATGGCGGCGGCGGTATAGCTGCCAATGCCCGGAAGCTTGATGATTTCCGCGGCGGTATTCGGGAAGCGGCCTTTGTGGTCGGTGGCGATGATTTGCGCGGCCTTGTGCAGGTTGCGCGCACGGGAATAGTAGCCGAGGCCTTCCCATTGCTTGAGCACGTCTTCCTGCGAGGCCGCCGCAAGCGACTTCATCGACGGGAAGCGCTTCATGAA
The DNA here is from genome assembly GCA_039715135.1 of Verrucomicrobiota bacterium. Taxonomy (GTDB): domain Bacteria; phylum Verrucomicrobiota; class Kiritimatiellia; order Kiritimatiellales; family Pontiellaceae; genus Pontiella. Next base: position 5,336 of record JBDLHZ010000015.1, on the reverse strand, counting down.
GCGGTTGAAGTAGGGGATCACCTGGTCGACGCGCGTTTGCTGGAGCATCAGTTCGGAAATCCAGACGCGGTAGGGCGTGCGGTTGCTTCGCCACGGCATGGCTCGCCGGTGCGCCGCAAACCACGGGAGCAGCTTGCCTGCCACAGCGGCGTAGACTGGTTTAAGCCGTTTCACGGGGGGTCATGTGTACCACCTGGATCTGCCGCTGGGTGGCGGAGTGGATGCGCAGCGTGTAGCCGGGGGCCTCCAGCGTTTCGCCGGCCGCCGGGATGCGCCCGAGCCTGGAAAAGATGTAGCCGCCGAACGAATCGTATTCATCGCTCTCCGGGAATTTTGCGCCCAGCTCTTCGTTCAGTTCGTCCATGGGTATGCGGGCCTGCACCATCACCGAGCCGTCCGGCCGCCGGTGCAACTCCTTTTCCTTGAGGTCGTACTCGTCCTCGATCTCTCCGACAAGTTCCTCGATGATGTCCTCCATCGAAACCAGCCCCTCGGTGCCGCCATATTCATCGACCACCATGGCCATCTGGGCATGCGTCCGTTTCATCAGCTGCATCAGGTCGTTGATCGGCATGCTTTCCGGCACAAAGTCGATCTTCTTCACCAACTGGCTGATGGGGGTTGCGCCTTCGTCCCCGGCACAAAGCCTGAGCAAATCCTTCACATGCACCATGCCGATCACGTCGTCGATATTTTCGTGGTAGACCGGAAAGCGCGAATGGCGCGATTCCTTCACTTGCTCGATGCATTCGCCGACCGTCAGCGTATCCTTGAGTCCTTTGATGTCAACACGAGGGGTCATGATTTCGCGCGTGACGGTATCGCCAAACTCAAAGACGCTACGGATGATTTCCCGCTCCTCCTCCTCCAGATCCTCTTCGTCGGTCTCCTCGATCAGGCTCTTGATTTCATCCTCCGGCGACGGGCGGTCGTCTTCGTCGGAGGCCGACATGGCATGGTGCAGCAGGCGATCTTCAATAAACTGCAACGGCCAGACAAAGGGATACATCAGCAGGGTCAACGTTCCAATGAGAGGAAGTACTGCCAGCGAAATGCGGTCGGCATAGCTTTCCGAAAGCACATGCGGGATGATGCGCGCAATCAGCATATAGAAGAGCGATAGGAAAAAGATGGCGACCGCCATGAACCACGTTTCGCAATCCTTCAGCGCAAGGTAGAAGAGAATGAAGGTGGTGATGGCCGTCAGTGTCAGGAACAAGCGTGTGGTTTTCCCAAGCAGGGGCCAGCGGGTCTGCCAAAACTCAAGGCGCTTGGTCTGCCGCCCCTCGCGCTCGATCAGGCGCGGCAGGCCCGCATCGCCGGTGAAGCGCAACGAAGTGAAAACCGAAGCCAGGATGCAGGCCAGAAAAAGGGTGGCCAGGCTGTAGATAAAATACTGCGGGTGAATTCCGTTCATTTAATGTCCTGTCGGGAAAGCCAATCGACAGGAACACTAAAGCGAAAGGTGCTCGCCATGACCAGCCAAACCGATGGCGAAAAATGGTCGGGGCAACTGGATTCGAACCAGCGACCTCTACACCCCCAGTGTAGCGCTCTAGCCAGGCTGAGCTATGCCCCGAAATTGGTCATTATTCATTCCCAATCACCAACGGATTGGAAAATTGAAGGCGGGAAACTAGCACGGGGTGCGGATACCGTCAACGGCTGCCGCCAAAAAAAGAACCGCCCGAAAGGCGGTTCGATCATGTGGGGCAGGCAAGGATGCCTGCGCCACATGGGGCTACTTGTCGTCGTCGACAATGTTGCCGGACTCGACCTGGTCGATGATGCCTTGGTATTCCTCCGTCAGCGGGCAGCCGCACGAGTGTCCGCCTTCGACGGTGGCGTGCAGGCGAGCCTGTTCGACGTGCCAGGTTGCAATCTTCAGGTGTTGATCAACATTCATTTGCTTCTCCTTGTTTAGTTGGTTGGTTTTAAATGGTACGAATTAAGTCCAATATATGGGATCAAATGGGTAAATCAATGCCTAAATAGGAAAAATCGACTGAAGACGGGAACGGGTCTCTTCTTGGAACTGCGTTTCCGCCGTGTTGCCGACTCCGGCGCGTCGCTTCAGAGTAGTGCAGTGCTGAAGTAGCGTTCGGCGCGGTCCGGCAAGACGGTCGCGATATCGCCGCTGATGGATCTTTGCACCTTGCGCGCGCTCCAGACGTTTGCGCCTGACGAGATACCGACCAGCAGTCCGTAGTCGCGCCCGAGTTGGCGCGTGGTGTCGATTGCATCTTCGTCCGTGACTTCCACGACATCATCGACGAGCGACACATCCAGGATTTCGGGAATGAAACCGTCGCCGATTCCCTGGATCTGGTGCAGCCCTGGCTCGTGTCCCAGTAGTGCGGACACGTCTTTCGGTTCCACGGCGATGATGCGCACATCCCTGTTGCGCTCCTTCAGGAAGCGGCCGACTCCCTGAAGTGTTCCACCGCTTCCGACACCTGCGATAAAGCAAGAGATGTTGCCGTTCATCTGCCGCCATAGTTCGTGCGCGGTCTCTTCGTAGTGAACACGCGCATTGTCTTGGTTGGCGAACTGGTCGAGCATGATGGAGGAGGGATCGTCCGCCACGAGCTGCTTGGCCTTTGCCACGGCGCCCGGAATGCTTTCGTTGTCGGGAGTGAGTACCAGCTCGGCGCCGAGCGCCGTGATGAGTTTCTTGCGTTCTTCGCTCATTCCCTCCGGCATCACGATCTTTACGCGATAGCCCTTCAGGCGTCCCACCATGGCAATCCCAATGCCGGTGTTGCCCGACGTCGGTTCCACCAGTGTACTGTCCGGTTTGAGCAGGCCATCGCGTTCGGCGCCTTCTATCATCGACAGTGCCACGCGGTCCTTGATGCTTCCGCCGGGGTTGAGGAATTCCGCCTTCGCATAGATCGGCTCCCCTTGAAGTTGGATCAGCGGTGTGTTTCCAATCAAGCTCAGTATGTTGTCGGTTAACATGTGTTCCACTCCTTCCAGAATAAAAGTGGTAGACGCGCAGGGGCTCGAACCCTGGACCCGCTGATTAAGAGTCAGCTGCTCTACCAACTGAGCTACACGTCCATCACAAGGCGGTGGAACATAATGAGGCGCTCCGGCCGAGGCAACCAAAAATACCAAAGGAAATTCCTTAACTGTTCTTTTTGGTTGACTTGCCCCCCCGCGAGTCCCTACACACTTCGGGCTATGTTATGCGACGTACCAGTAAATCTAGGTGATCGCTCCTACAATATCCATATTGGAGCGGGTGTTTTGGATCGGCTTGGCGCACTTTGTGCCGAGGCTGGTTTGAAGGGGAAGTGCTTGGTCATCACCGACGAAAACGTGGGCGGGCACTATGCCCAGATCACGCTCAAGTCGTTGGAAGCCGCGGGGATTGAAGCCAGTTTGGCGACGCTGCCTCCCGGCGAGCAGACCAAGTGCGGCGACGAGGTCTTTTCCTTATATAGTAAATGCATCGAGTGCGGACTCGACCGCCATTCGTTCATCGTTGCGCTCGGCGGCGGGGTGGTCGGCGATCTGGCCGGCTATGTGGCCGCCACCTATTTAAGGGGCATTCCGTTCGTGCAGGTGCCGACCTCGCTGCTGGCGATGGTCGACAGCTCCGTCGGCGGCAAGACCGGCATCAACCTACCCGAGGGCAAGAACCTCGTTGGCGCGTTCTACCAGCCCGAACTGGTGCTGGCCGATCTCCAGACTCTGGAAACATTGGCCTCTCGCGAATACCGCGCTGGGCTGGCGGAGGTCGTTAAATACGGCATCATCCACGACGCGCCATTTTTCCAGACCTTGGAAGAGAATGTTGAAAAGCTGCTGGAAGTTGGAAATACAGAATTGCTCGCCAAGGTGGTTGGACGTTGCTGCGAAATCAAGGCTGATGTTGTGGCGCAGGACGAGCGCGAAGGCGGGTTGCGCGCCATTCTGAATTTTGGCCACACCGCCGGGCACGCGCTCGAAAAGGTGGCGGGCTATGGCGAATATGTCCACGGCGAAGCCGTCGCTATCGGATCGGTCTTTGCCGCGCGGGCATCGGTCGAGCTGACCGGGCTTTTGCAGGCCGGGTGCGACCGCATCGAAAAGATTTTCCAGGCGTTGGAACTGCCGGTGAATGCGCCGGGCTACGAATGGCCGGATCTGCGCGCCGCGCTGTCGGTCGATAAGAAAACCGTCGGCGGCATGCCGAAGTTCGTGCTCGTTCCAAAGATTGGAAAATCAACCATCGGCAACGAAATCCCCGAAGAAACCATGGAGCAAATCTGGAACGGACTTTGAACCACAGATAAACACAGATGAACACAGATCTTGAATCCGTGTGTATCGGTGTTTATCTGTGGTTCGCTTTATACGATGGAACAGCGAGAAGCATATATCGTTTTGAACATGATCGAGGGGCTCGGGCCGGTAGGCGTCCGCCGCCTGATCGATTGCCTCGGTTCGCCCAAGGCGATTCTCGAGGCCGATCGCGAGGCGCTGATGGAGGCGCGCGGTGTTGGCGAAAAGGTTGCGCTCAAGATAATCGCCCAGCGCGATAGCATCGACGCCGAAGAGGAAATCGAAAAGGCCGCCGAGATCGGCGCGCGCATTGTTACTCCCGGGGACGACGAATATCCGGAAGCGCTGAAGGCCATTCACGACCCCCCGCTGGCGCTGTATGTCCAAGGGCGGATTCTTCCGAAGGATGCCAAGGCGATCGGTATTGTGGGATCGCGCTCAACCTCGCATTACGGCCTCTCCGCCGCCGATCGTTTGGCCTATCAGTTGGGGCAGACGGGTTTCACGGTGGTCAGTGGGCTGGCGCGCGGAACGGATACGGCGGCGCACAGCGGGGCCTTGAAAAGCGGCGGGCGTACGATTGCGGTTTTGGGCGGTGCGCTCGATTGCCTCTACCCGCCGGAAAACGCCGGGTTGGCCAAAAAGATTTCCAAGAGCGGTGCGGTGGTCAGCGAATACCCCATGGGGCGGCAGGCCGACCGCATGACGTTCCCGTACCGCAACCGTATCATCAGCGGGCTAAGCATGGGCGTGCTGCTGACCGAATCGGCCATCAAGGGAGGCTCGATGCACACCGTCGAGGCGGCGATGGAGCAGGGGCGCACCGTCTTTGCCCTGCCGGGGCGGATCGATACACCCGGCGCGCGCGGGCCGCACATGCTGATCAAGAATGGCGCGAAGCTGGTGGAGCGCATCGACGATATTTTGGAGGAGTATGAATTCCTGATTCCGCCCGGGGAGCGGGAAACCCCCGAAGCGGCACCCACCGCACGGCCCGATGTCCCGTTGTCGGAAGAGGAATCGAAGATTGTGGAAACCTTGTGGCAGGAGCCGCTCGATGTCGA
>JBDLHZ010000014.1:0-17533 GCA_039715135.1 Verrucomicrobiota bacterium | reverse complement strand
CTCCAGCTTGCAGGCGGCGTAGGTGACTTCCGGAACCTCGAAGTTGGGTTGCTTGTCGCCGCCGCGCAACACGAGATGCGTGTTGGGGTTGCCGGTGGTCTTCACCACGGCGGTACGGCCGTCCTGGTCGATGCCAAGGAAGCTGTGCGGAATGCTGGCCGATTCGATGGCGTTGATCGCCACCTGGATGTTGCCGTCGGTCGCGTTCTTGAAGCCGACCGGCATCGAAAGGCCGCTGGCCATTTCGCGGTGGGTCTGCGATTCGGTCGTGCGCGCGCCGATGGCCGACCAGGTGACGAGATCGGCGGTATATTGCGGCACGATCGGGTCGAGGAATTCGGTGGCGATCGGCAGGCCGAGCTTGGCGATGTCGAGCATCAGTTTGCGCGCGGCGTGCAGGCCATGCTCCATGTCGCACGAATCATCGAGATGGGGATCGTTGATGAAGCCCTTCCAGCCAATGGTGGTGCGCGGCTTCTCGAAATAGACGCGCATCACGATGAAATATTTTTCCTTCACTTCTTCAGCGATCTTGGCCAGCCGTTGGGCATAATCGAGCGCCGCTTCGGGATCGTGGATCGAGCAGGGGCCGATCACCACCAGCAGGCGGGGATCGTTCAAATGGATAATGTCGCGCACGGCCTTGCGGTCGGCCACAACCTTTTCGGTCAATGCCGCGCCCAGCGGAAGCTCGACGCAAAGTTCGGACGGCGACACCAGCTTCTTCAGCTCCGCTACGCGCAGGTTGTCGGTCAAATGGGTTTCATTGTTCATAGCGGCAGAATTAAGCACAGATTACCAGTACACCGTCAACTTAGAATTGTCGGGCGAATGGTTGGCGTAGCGCGAAATTCTGTTTCGCGATCTCTAGTAGGGCATGGTGCGTTCGCGAACTCGAAAAAGAATTTCGAGCTACCCCGTCCATGGCAACATGTACCCGGCAATCCATTTCTGACAGGGTACTAGTTATTGAAAGTACGGGGCGGGAAAAAGAAAAGGTGCGGCGAACCGCACCTTAAATCGTCCCGGGGGGAAGCGGGACGGAACTTAGTTGGTAATCCTAGAAATAATAGACTATACCCGTGGATACATTAATCCCTGATATTCCGAGATCCCCGCCTCCATCGGCTTCAAGCTCGGTGATCTCATACGACACTTCAAAATTGAAGCCCAGTTCCGGCAGTTCGGCAAAGTTCCATTCTGCACCAATCAAAGGCGCAATCGAGAATCCATCAATATCGGCGCCAAAGAGATCGACCATCCAATACCCGACGGATGCGCCAGCATATAATTTACTGTTTTCCCGTTCGACCAGTGCATAATATGCTTTGCCCTTTAGAACGAGCAGATCAACTTCAGGGCCGCCGTCGGTATCCAGCATGCCTTGAGTGAGTTCCACTTGCCATCCGATAGGCGCTGGCGTTCCGCGAACGGCTACGCCATTGAGCAGATTGCCTAGAAACATACCCTGGTAACCTACGCCAATGGATCCCACATCATCATCTTTGGCTGCTTCTTCAGCTTGCACGGCAAGCGCCATGGCTGCAACTGCGACTATACATAGTATTTTTTTCATTTTATCCTCCTGGTTATGGTTTACTTCCCCCTGACTCTGGCTCCGGATCGCCCGGAGACACTACAGATTGGTTCTGCGAAAAAGCGGGAATTGGGGAATACGGGGCTGTGGACATGGGCGCCGGAAAGGCGGAATGGCCACGAGGTGGAGAATTCACTGATATGCAATTCGGCATAAGTTAGTGTTTTTCCGTCCTGTTTCTGGAATTAAAACGCCATAGAAAATATTTGCAAGAAGGATTCTGGATAAATTGTGCGGGTATCATAGACGGGTTTTATGGGTTTATTGACTTTCCGGGGAGGTTTTCGCCTGAAGGATCCGCTCCTGCCGGTCGCGCAGGATTTCCTTGTTGGTCCAGACGCCATGGGGGTCGCGATAGGGCAGGCTGCGGGTGGTTTCGTTGTTCATAGCGGCAGAATCAAGCACAGATGCCCTATAATTGGAAGTGCGGTGCGGGAAAAAGAAGAGGTGCGGCCAACCGCACCTCTCTACTTGAAAAACTCTTTGCACTCCCACTATATAAGAAACTTTCTGCGCAAAAACCCAACGAATGCCATGGTGGTTGCCGACAGCATGAGCGAAGAAGGTTCAGGGATATTGTTGATGAAGCTTTCGCTGTATGCGCCTCCGGTTCCCAGTCCTTGCGCATGGATTCCTACCTGAAAACTTCCATTCTCCAACAGTTCAAGCAGGTCGTAGGAGGTGTCGTAACTGACTTCCACGCAAAGGTGTTCATGCGGATTGATTCCATTCTGGCTGCTTGGGGCCTCAGCGGCAATGCCGCGATCCGCAATAAAACCAGGACTTCCTTCGGGCAGATTCCAAGGGGTTTTTTGCCTGTGGTCGATTTCTCCGAATGTGACACCAAAATTGTTGATGATATCCACCAATTCAAAACCAAGGCTGGGGTCGGCGACTGGGGCATCGAAATAGATTTCTGTGATCACCGACGAGGCGGATCCGGTGTTGGTGAAACAGAAGGTGGCATATCCGGAACTGGTTGCCGTCACATCCATAAAGAACTGGCTCTCGCCAACTGTTTGCGATGTTCCGCTTGGGTCATTGGCGGTAATGGAATAGAAGCTGTAAATATCAGCCTGTGCAACCATCGCTCCTGCTGCCAACAGAATACTGACTACTAGGTATTTCATGGATCTCCCTTCCTGCACATCGATCCTGAATACCCCAGACAAGATTAATATATTTTCATTAAAGAAGAAAATAGTACACTGATTGTTCAATATGTCAACTTAAATAGGTAATGAAATACCTATTTAAAAAAGGAGATGCGGGTGAAGCCTTTCGACCCGCTTCAGCGTTTACAATGATCCTGACAGGGCTGGGATCATGGGCCTATGAGTGTACCCGTTGTAGTTCCAACGCGGTGGGTTATGATGATGTCAGCTGGTCATCGGCTTTCAATTGGACGATCCGCTCCTGCCGGTCGCGCAGGATTTCCTTGTTGGTCCAGACGCCATGGGGATCGCGGTAGGGAAGGCCACGGGTGGTTTCGCGGATCAGTTTGATTTCATGGTCGGGCAGGGGGATTTCAATATCCTCTTTGCGCATCGCGGCAATCGTGCCGCCGCGCTGCCGTCCAACCGGGTCGGTTTCGCCGACGAAAAATCCCGCCTCCAGCAACCCGGCGCGCACCGGAATGGCGGCGCAGTAGGTCAGCAATACGGCATCCGGCTTCATCACGGCCTTTAGCTTGCGGAAAAAGTCGACCGTCCAAAGTTCGCTGTTGCGCTGCGTGGAAAAGGCATCGAGGAAGACTAGATCAAATGCATTGGGTTCGAGTTTTGTGATCGTATATCGCGCATCGCCCCAGAGGATGTTGATGGATGCTTGATGCTGGATGCTGGAGGCTTGGTTTCCATGGAGTTCCTTTAATGTTTTCTTCCAGTCTAAGGTGTCGGATTCCAGGGTCTGGATGTTCTGTGATGCAGCGCCAACCACCCGCCTGTCCATTTCAAGGGCGGTGATCGAGAGTGTAGACGAGGCTTTCAGCCTCGTTTGGTTAAGCGCACAAAGGCTATTGTACCCAAGTCCGAAGCAGACATCCAAAAGCTGGACATCGCCCTTCGCCAGCCGCTCCTTGAGCCTGCCGGGAACAATATATTTTTCCTCGGCCTCAAGCCGTGCGCCAGCGGGCGTATGGTAGTGCTCCTTGTATTCTGGGTTCCAGAAGGTGGTGGAGCCGTCGCTGGTGGCGATGGGGTTGAACGGGGGCAGGGTTGAAAGGTTGAAGGGTTGGGGCTCTTGAACCTTTGAACCCTTTAACTCTTCAACCCGACCTCGCCAGAGGTCGCCTTGCTTCCATTCCCTGCAAACCATCTGCTGGATGACATAGTCCTTGAACTGCCCCTTGGCCATGTGCCACTTCGGGGCGATGAGCTCTTCGTCGGGTGTGTCGGTGGTCAGGCGCATGATCGGAATGCCGGGCGGCATGCGGCGGATAAAGTCCATCAGGTGTTCGGCAAAGTCGTGTTCCATCAAAGGTTCCATTGTGCCGGGCAGGCCAGCGGCCTGCGATACGTCTTCTGTACCGCAGGCCGCTGGCCTGCATTCCGGTGCACTACGCTTCCTGCTTAGGTATTCCCCGGCAAGTGCCGTGCCTTTTTCAATATGAAGATTGTGGATCTTGACGGCGTTGATCGGCAGGGCGGCGAGGGTGTCGGCCGTCTGCCGGAAATCCTCGGCGCTCTCGCCGGGCAGGCCGAGGATCACGTGCACGGCCACCTTGATGCCGAGTTCGTGGAGTTGCTTGATTGCGGCTTCGCTCTCCGCCCAGCCGTGTCCGCGGTTGATGCGTTCCAGCGTCTGGTCGTGCACGGTCTGCACACCCAGCTCAACCCACACTTCGATCTGTCTGTTGAGCTCGACAAGGAAATCATAGGCCTGCGGCGTCAGGCAGTCGGGGCGGGTGCCGATGCTCACGGCGGTAAAGTCGAAGGCGTTGAGCAGGTTGAGATAGAGCTTCTGCTGGTCATCGCCGAAGGTGGCGGAGAAGGCCTGGATATAGGCCATGTATTTTTTTGCCCCATAGCGGTCGCGCGCAAAGCGGATCGCTTCGGCCATTTGCTCTCCGACTGTTTCTTTGCCAAGGGTTTGCACGGCGCGCGCGCCGTGCTCATTGCAGAAGGTGCAGCCGCCGGAGCCATTGGGCTCACGGTTCGGGCATCCAAGACCAAAGTCGATCGGAACACGGAAGAGCGGTTCGCCATACCGCTCCTTCATGTAGTCCTTGTATTGGAGGTAGGGGGAGTTCATTGCGTAACGAGGTTTGCGTAATTCGCTTTCATTGGTCAAGGCGCATTGAGAGCCGTTGCTGTATTCCTCTTGTCTTGTTTGTGGGATAGATGCAAAACTACTACTGATGGAGGTTGTTGTGAAATATGAGAAATTGATTTTATGTATCTTGCTGGTCTTGGGCGGTGGAGCTGTTGCTGAAGAGCAGCAATCTCCCAGTGATTGGCATTTTGTTGGAAATGTTGCTTATACCTCCCGTTCTCTTGATGGAACAATTGTTGATAAGAGTGATCTTTCTAGCGGAGCGTTCGGTGCATTGATTGCCACAGGGGATTCAATGGGCGTTGATAAAAGCCACAGTGCCATGCTTTCGTTGACCGCACAGTACAAGCGCTTTGGGTTTGGAATAAACTATATGCCCACTTCATTTAAAGGCGAGGGGTATGCGTTGATCGGCGCCGGGGTTGGTGGTGGCGGTGGAATTGTAAAAACCCCGCTAAGTACCGATATCAACATCAGCATGTTGCTGGCGAGTAGCTACTATAATTTTATCCAGACGCCGAAGTCTGTTTTTGGAGTGGGCGTGGGGCTGGGGCAAAGCCGTCTTGATATCAGTATTGTTCCGGATTATGGGAATTCGATTGTTTACGATGGAACAACGCCATTTGGATTTTTGAACCTGCACTTTTCCAATCGGTATAAGCGGTTCCTGTACGGACTTTCTGTCAATGCAATCAGCGCAGAGTTTGGCGGATCCTATGTGGACTTTCTGGATTACAAGATTGATCTGGGATATCGTCTTTTTGATGGGAAGGTGAAGGGTGATTTGATTGGTGGATATCGAGAAGTTAATTTTGCGGTTAAGCTGGATGGTGAATCGGAAGATGTAAAAACCGATTTTGCGCTTTCAGGCCCTTTCCTTGGCATACGGGTGATTTACTAAATTGCCCGTTTCGGTGGAATGGAGCACGCGGTAAGCCAACGCACTGGGATCATGGGCTGGAAGCCCATGCTACGGCATGGCTATCGATCAAAAAGCAAACGCTGTCCGCGGACGGCGTCGTTGATTTGCCCGTCGGCGTAGGCGACTTGTCCGTTGACGAAGGTGGCGGCGATGGACGATTTGAAGGTGGTGCCTTCGAAGGGCGACCAGCCGCATTTGTATTCAATGTTTTCCTTCGTGACGGTGTGCGGCGCTTCGGTGTCGATCAAAGCCAAGTCGGCCCAGTAGCCTTCGCGGATAAAACCGCGATCCAGGGTTTTGAAAATCCGCGCGGGGTTGTGCGCAGTCTTTTCGGCGACGGTTTCCACGGGCAGGAACTCCAGTAGCGAAACGAGCGCGCTTTGGATGACGGGTAGGCCGGACGGCGCGGAACCATAGGGATTTTGCTTTTCCTCCCAAAGATGTGGTGCGTGATCGGTGCCGACGGTATCGATGGTTCCATCAATGAGCGCCTGCCGGAGCGCGGCGCGGTCGGCGGCGGTTTTGATGGCCGGGTTGCATTTGATAAGTGCGCCCTTGGTTTTGTAGTCGTCGGCGGAGAACCAGAGATGGTGCGGGCAGGCCTCGGCGGTGATCTTTTTACCATCGGCTGATCCTTGTTTGAAAAGCCCCAGCTCCTTCGCAGTTGTGATATGCAGCACGTGCATACGGGCATCGAATTTGGTGGCGAGTTCGACGGCGAGGGCGGTGGAACGGTAGCACGCCTCCTCGGAGCGGATGTTGGGGTGTTCGGGGAAGGGGATGTTATCGCCAAACCTTTCGCGGGCGGCCTGCTCGTTTGCGCGGATGGTGTTGGTATCCTCGCAATGCACGGAAACCGGAACGTCCACCTTGCTGAATATTTCCTCCAGTGCCTGGAAGCGGTCAACGAGCAGGTTGCCGGTGGAGGCACCCATGAAGAGCTTTACGCCGCAGACGGTTTTTGGATCCATCGCCAGCAGTTCGTCGATGTTGCTGTTGGAGGCACCAAGGTGGAAGGAATAGTTGGTGACGCACTGGGTGGCGGCGCGGGCAAATTTTTCTTCAAGAATCTCGTTGGTGACGGCGGCGGGCTTGGTGTTGGGCATCTCCATGATGGAGGTGACGCCACCGGCAACGGCCGCGCGCGTTTCGGAGTGCAGGTCGGCCTTCTGTTCCAGCCCCGGCTCTCGGCAATGCACATGGCAGTCGATCATGCCGGGTAGTAGCGCCTTGCCCTGCGCATCAATTACCTTGTCGGCCGACTGGTCGGTCAGGCTGGAATCGATCTTCTCGATTCGCCCGTCTTTGATAAGCACATCGGCGGGACGGGAGGAACCTTCGTTCACGAGATTGGCGTTGGCAATCAGTATCGTTTGCATGCGGGCAGAATAGGTGAGCAACGAATGTAGGAAAAGCAACGAATTTTCTTTTTCCTGCATTCGTTGCAAATCATCAGCACATGATCGTGAGCGCGATCCAGGGAGCCAGCATGAAGGCAGTGAAGGCAATCTTGTAGGCACCGAGGTAGCCGTACAGGAAGGCGTTGATGGTTTCCGGGGCCAGGCCAAACATTTTGCCATGGACACGTTGTACGAAACCTTTCAGCGTTATGCACATGATCGCCGAAATCATGAATATCCCGAAGTTGATCAGCACCATCCACCCGAAGAATTCCTTAAGTAATACCATATCCATAACCGCCTCCTTGTTTTCCGTGTTCCCCGGAAGATTTGCCGAAGCCCCATGGGATTTCAAGGATTAATTTCCGCGTAGAAGCCTAGGCAAAAGGGGAACAAAAGGCTTGCGCGCAAGGCCGCTTCTGCTAGGTTGACCGTGAATTAAGACTAAATAGGTATCATATTTCGAGAGGCATACGTATGCTAAGGATCACCAAAATTACGGATTACGGCTTTGTTCTGCTGGCCTACATGGCAAGTCAGGATCGCGACCTTCTTCACAATGCCAAGGATCTTTCGGCCACCAGCGGCCTGGCGCTTCCAACCGTAAGCAAGGTGCTGAAAATATTGACGCAGGGCAATATCCTGAAATCCCATCAAGGCAGCAAGGGCGGCTATTTCCTGGCACGGCCGGCCGGCGAAATAACGGCGGCCGAGATTATCGAAGCCGTGGAGGGGCCGGTGGCCATTACCGATTGCTCCAGCACCGATGGGTGCGAACGCAACTGCCAGGTGAGTCCCAGCTGGCAAAAGGTCAACGGAACCGTTACCCGGGCGCTCAAGGAGCTGACACTGGCCGACATGGCCAAGGGGTAGGAACCATTATCAGCTTTATTCACCCGCGACACAAGGTCGCGGGGATCTTAAGAAGGAAAAGAGAAATGAGTGAACTAAACATAGAACTGTGCCCCGAAACCGGGATTTGCTCCATCATCAAGGAAGGTGGAAAGAAGATCGATCTCATGCCCAACGAGGTTTTCGATCTCCGCGAAGCTTCCGGAAACCCCGAAAAAATCAAGGAAGCGATCGCCGAGGTCGACGACGGATTTGCGGACGGGCTCGACCCGGATGAGATCGCCCAGATCTCCGGCAGGCTGAAGTAGGTTTGTGCCCGTGATTGCAGGGCGGGGGCAGAGACCCCGCCGAATCCGCGATCACGGATCGCGGCTACATATGCCCAACTTGGTTGATTCCGCACTTCCAACGGTTGGAGGTTTGCACTACCGTCTGCCCCATGGATTTGATTTCAACCCTTGAGAAACGCTTTGGGTCGTGGGCGATCCCGAACCTGACCCTCTATCTGATCGCGATCCAGCTCATTGGCGTGGCATTGCTGATGGGCGGCTATGTGAAATATGAGGATCTTGTCCTCGTGGGCGGGTTGGTGCAGGTGGGTCAGTGGACGCGGTTGCTGTCGTTCATGATGATTCCCAAGACGCTTAGTCCGTTTTGGCTGTTTTTTGCGTTCTACATTTTCTACCTGATGGGATCGTCGCTGGAGCGGGAGTGGGGTGCGTTTCGCTACAATCTCTACATTCTACTGGGCTACCTATTCACGATCGCGGCGGCGTTCATTGCGCCTTCTGCGGTCATCACAAACTATTTTTTCCTCGGCGGTGTATTCCTTGCTTTTGCCACGCTGTTTCCGAACATGGAGTTCCGGCTCTTTTTCATCCTTCCGGTCAAGGTGAAGTGGTTGGGGTGGCTTACTGTGGCCCTGTACATCCTGACGTTGCTTTCCGCCGACGCGGGAAGCCGCTTGTGCGTAGTGGCTGCCTTTGCAAACTATGCGCTGTTTTTCGGGAAGGAATTCATCAAAAACGTCAAGGCCACCCAGCGACGAAATGCGTATGTGGCCAAACGCGCCGAAGTTGCCGCCCAGCCGCTGCATGTGTGCGCCAAGTGCGGCGCATCCGACAAGAGCGACGACACGCTGCACTTCCGCTACTGCTCCACCTGCGGCAAGTGCTTCTGCGAAAAACACATTGCCGACCACGAGCACGCAGAATAATAAAAGGTTCATGGCCAGATGTTTCTAAAGCGGAAGGTGGGTGTAGTGCACGCTTCCCGTCTGTGGGAGCGTGCAACCGGCTCCATCAGAATGGAAGCCGATGCCACACCATATGGGGTTTATGTCAGATTAACCTGATCAGTATTATACTCACACCCGCTCTTTTTAATCGCTCAAGACACGAAGCCACAAAGAATGCGTATTTTGGAGCCATTTTTCTTCTCCGTGGCTTTGTGCCTCTGTGTGAAATTCTAAAAAAAAAGCCCCACCGGTTGGTTGGGGCTTTGAAAATGGAGCGAGCGAAGAGATTCGAACTCTCGACAACCACCTTGGCAAGGTGGAGCTCTACCACTGAGCTACGCTCGCTTTTTCCTCTGAAAGGAAGCGCGTATTATTGTGATCCGGTTACGCTTTGCAAGCACATTTAGCCGAAAAAGATTCCAGAATGGAATTAGGGAGCCACGGTCGATTCGCGGATGATGAGTTCGGTGTCGATTTCGTGGAAGCCGGGTCCGGTTCTCAGGCTTCTTTAAGTCGGCCTGCCACGAAACGATGGAGGATGCTTCCCATTAATGTCTGGTACGGAATGCCATCTTCCACGGCTTTGGATTGAAGAGCTTCAAGATCACGGGAAGATATGCGGATATTCACTCGCTTGTCCTTTCGGAGGGTATTCCGGGCATACTGTTGGTGCTTTTTGATTTCCTGTTTCAGGTTCCCCACAGATTCCCATTCTCCGCGTTCAACGGATTCGATAAGATCGCGTTCTTCATCGTCAAGATACATTTTCTTCATGGTATCACCTCATGTACAGTTTTGTCAGTTTCCGGCTGGGTACAATTGTCTTTAGAAATCTAATTTCCTTCTGCTGGACAAATGGCACCGCATACGCATATTCGTTTATATTGATCACAAGTACTTGCTGGTGGCTGTATTTTGTTTTATTGGGATGGGCAATAATATCAAGAACATCGCCGTTTTCGATGTGCATGACTACCTGTTCAAACGTAACTCCACGCTTCTGCTTCAGAATCTTGTTTTTCTCATTGTTCCATTGGTACGTAATCACGACCTAGAAGTACTACAACGTGTGCCGAATGGCAACATTTATTTCCCCGAATCAGACCTCGTTGCAACGGTCGATTCGCGGATGACGAGTTCGGTCTCGATTTCGTGGAAGCCCGGTTCGTAGGGGACTTCCTTGTTCAAGATCTTGAGCAGCAGGTCGATGGCGGCGTAAACCTGTTTGTCAGGGATAAGATTGACGGAGGAAAGCGTGGGGCTGGTGTGCTGGCAGATGGGTGAATTGTCAAAGCCTATGAGTGCGATGTCCTCCGGGATCCGGTATCCCATGGATGTTAGCGGTTCGATGCAGAATGCCGCGAGGTCGTCGGTAGTGCTCATGATGGCGTCCACCTCTCCAAGACAAGGCAAATTCCTGAAGAAAGCGGCGATGCCATCCTTTGTGCAACATACGTGATGGATGAATTTGTCCGAAACCTGAATCCCGTTTTGGGTCAACGCGTCGTGATAACCTTGCAGCCGATCCTGGAGGCAGGCGAGGTGTTTCAACCTTTCGGGGATAAGTATAAGAATATTGCGCCGCCCGATTTCGATCAGGTGCTCGACGGCCCGCTTGCCCGTTTCCCGGTTGTTGAAGTCGACGCAGGGTACCTTTTCCTCGGCAGCGGCAACATGCCCAACCACAACGATGGGAAAATTCTTCGAGGCCACATCAAGGAATTCAGTATGGTTGTCGGATGGGTTGAGATAAACCATGCCGTCGAGCAGGTCGTGCTTGAAGTCGCTGGGCTTCAGCGGTTGGTCGGTCGATTCGTCGCGGCAGTGGATTACCAAATCATAATCCTTGAATTTCGGGTGGTTGGTAATGGTACTGATATATTCTCCCTTGACTTGGTCTTCATAGGCAATTCGGTCGGGAGTGCGTTCCATGATACTATTAAGGTGAAAATCGGATAAACCAATCAAATGGGTTCGCTGGCTGCGGATTGCGCGCGCCAGCCGGTTTGGGCGATAGTCGAGTTCTTCGGCGGCGCTTTTAACCCGCTGGATCATTTTCTCTGTAACAGGAAATTCATGGAGACGATCATTCAGCACCCGCGAGACGGTGGCCTTGCTGACTTCGCAGTGTTTGGCGATATCCCCCAAGGTGACCCGGTCATTGGTGCGTCTTTTCTTTTTTCCCTTTGCTGCCATACCATTGTTCTCCCATTTACTGAAAATTTACAGTAATAATTTCAACCAGATGCTTTTTTTCCATGGATCCGTTCAGGAAGCAAGCTCTTTACCTCGAAACAACCAATGTGTTGGTGCGAAAAACCGTGACAAAGCGGCGGAATTTATTTTTACTGACATCGTTTGTAGTAAGAAAAATGGATTTGATTGGAAGGGGTAGGGGTGATTGAGGAAAATACTGGGTGGAAGGCGGGCTGGATCCGCTTTGGCTGGAACCCGGCTGTGCCGAGTTTGAGGAAAGCGTTTACGATTGAAAAACCGCTGGCGACGGCGCAGCTTCGTGCGACCGCGCTGGGGGTCTATGAATTGATGCTGAATGGTCGGCGCGTGGGCAATGAAGCGCTTCAGCCCGGCTGGACGGACTACCGCAAGCGGGTCTACTTCATGGAACATGATGTGACGGATTGCCTGGCCGGGGCCTGTCCCGAGCAAGGTCGAGGGGGCGAAAATATTCTGGGCGCCATCGTTGCGCCGGGTTGGTATGCGGGTTTTGTCGGTCCATTCGAAGACAAGGGATTCTACGGGCAGGAGGCCTGGTTTTCCTGCGAGCTGGTGCTGACCTATTTCGATGGAACACAGGAAACCATTGCCACCGACTCTTCATGGGAAGGCCACGCCGGGCCGATTTTGTCGTCCGACTTGCTGATGGGCGAGGCGTACGACGCCCGCCTGGAGCTGGGCGACTGGACCCTGCCGGGAGGCAAGGGCAAAACCCCGGTCATCAATCCATCCAATCCTTCCGGCGCATGGGGTCCGGTGGCTGTCCGTGAAGATCCACATCCCACATCCCACATCCCACATCCCACTGTAATAGAACCCTATCCCGGTTCGCCGGTCAGCCAGGTCGCGGAATTGCCCGCGCAAAGCGTTGTTGAATTGTCCGAAGGCAAGCATGTCTTCGATCTCGGGCAAAACATGGTTGGAGTGGTTCGCCTCAAGCTGAATGTCCCGGCCGGAACCGAGCTGGTGCTGCGGCACGGCGAAATGCTCAACGGGGATGGCTCGGTCTACACCGCCAACCTGCGCAAGGCCAAGGCGGTCGACCGCTACATTGCCAAGGGCGAAAAGGACGAAACCTGGCAGCCGCGCTTCACCTTCCACGGCTTCCGCTACGTGCAGATCGAGGGGCTTCAGGGGACACCGGGTCTTGAAACCGCGACCGGCGTGGTGCTCTCTTCGGTGCGGGAGCAAATCGCATCCTTCGAATGTTCCGATCCGCAGGTCAACCAGTTGTTCAGCAATATTAACTGGGGCTTTATCGGAAACTACCTCGATATTCCGACCGACTGCCCGCAGCGCGACGAGCGCCTCGGCTGGACTGGCGACACCCAGATCTTCATGAAATCGGCCAGCTTCCTCGCGGACGTGCGTACGTTCTTCGACAAGTGGCTGCAGGATCTTCACGATGCCCAGCGCGCCGATGGCGCCTATCCCGACATTGCCCCCAACCTTGGAAGGCTGGGCCATGGTCATGCCGCCTGGGCCGATGCGGGGATCATCTGCCCCTACATGCTTTGGCAAATGTATGGCGAGATCCGGTTTGCCGAACGGTGGTGGAGCGAAATGATCCGCTACATGGATTTCCTTTTCACCGGAAACAACACGCACAACGGTCCCGAAGCCCATTCCTACGGCGACTGGCTCAGTGCGAACAGCCAAACGCCGAACGAATTCATTGGCCAGGCCTATCGCATCTACAACTGCCACCTGATGAAGGAGATGGCCGGTGCCTTGGGAAAGGACGACGACGTGCAGCGCTTTGCCGGACTGGAGGAGACGGCCCGGACGTTGTTCAAGGAAAAGTTCCTTGATGCCAGCGGACATCTGGAAGTCAAAACCCAGACGGCCTATGCCTTGGTCGTGGCGATGGATCTGCTCGACAAGGATCTTGTCGAAAAGGCGGCGGACGATTTGGCGCAAAACGTCCGAGATCATGACGGCTACCTGACCACCGGCTTCGTGGGCGTCGGCTATCTCTGCCCCGCGCTCAGCAGGAGTGGCCGCCACGATTTGGCCGTGCAACTCCTGCTGAACGAAGGCTACCCCTCGTGGCTCTACGAAGTGAAGAACGGAGCAACCACCATCTGGGAGCGCTGGAACAGTTGGTCGCACGAGGATGGATTCGGCGATGTTTCCATGAACTCCTTCAACCACTATGCATTTGGTGCAGTCTGCGAATGGATGTTCGAGTCGCTCGCCGGTATCAAGGCCGGGTCGCCGGGCTTCCAAACCCTGGAAATCGCTCCCGGCCTGACGGATCGGCTGGACTACGTCAAGGCCTCGTACGAAACCGTCCATGGCCGGGTCTCCATCCACTGGAAAAAGACAGAACACGGATTTGAGATCGAACTCGAAACGCCGGTCGAGGCAACGGTGCGCGTTGCCGGTGATACGTGGACCGTGGAAAGTGGGACGTGGAATGTGGTTAACGGCGAATGTAGGCGCGGGGAATGAGCACTTTCTGGAGTGAAACATTCTGGAGTGCGGTGGCAACCAACCGAGTGAGGCCACGTTGTCGTGTCCAACTCGGCTCACGTGGCGGGCGACACCGCTCTTGCCGCAGAAAAGCCGGTGCGGGATGAAAGCGGCGTGGCGCTTCCGCCTTCGCCAAGGCTACGGCGGACAAGTCGCTTCCCGCCGCACTCCAAAACATAATTTAAAAGGAGATCTTCATGACCCAAAAGCACCCCGTGCACAAGCCCGCGCCCGAAGACCACGTTTCGATGTTCACCCGTGTCGGCTGGGGGACGGGCGGCATTGCCGACGGCTACATCATGAATGTGCTGAACATGATTTTCCTCGTGTTGTATGTGCAGTATTTCAAGATGCCGCCGATTCTGGCGGGTGCGGCGCTGGCGCTGCCGCGCTTGTTCGACGCCATTACCGATCCGCTGGTGGGGAATATTTCCGACAACACCCGCAGCCGCTGGGGCCGCCGCCGGCCGTACATGGTGGTGGGCGCAATCCTTTCGGCGGTTTTGTTGCCGTTTTTCTGGATGCCGCCGGGCGGTGCGGAGAATCCAATCTGGTACCAGAACCCGGCCTTTATCTTTGCCTCTCTTCTCGGATGCGTCTACGCGCTCACCTACACGTTGTATGTGGTTCCCTACACCGCGCTGGGTTATGAGCTGACCCCGGACTATGATGAAAAGACCCGTGTCCTTGCCTGGCGCATGTATCTTGGCCTCCTCTCCAGCCTGACCGTGCCGTGGGCCTACAAGCTGGCGCAGCACGATTCCTTTGCGAACGAGGCGGTCGGCGCAATCTGGGTTTCCGTCGGTTGCGGGGTGCTCATCATCCTGGCCGGCATGAGCCCGGTCTTGAGTTGCCGCGAGCGCAAGGATGTTCAGGCGCAGGAAACCTCGCCGTTCATTAAATCGGTGGCCGCCACCATGGCCAACAAGGCGTTCATGATCCTGCTCGTCGCCTATATCTTTATCATTGTCGGCCTCTTTTCGGCGGGCAACCTCGGATCATTCCTGAACATCTACTACATCTGCGGCGGCAACAAGGATTTCGGCGGCTTGCTGGTGGCGATCGCCGGAAGCCTGACCTCCATTGTCTCCTATTTGAGCATGTTCATGGTCCAGGCGATTTCAGTGCGCACCGGCAAGAAGACGGCCATGATTATCGGCCTCGGCTTTGCGCTGGCCGGGGTCGGCTTCGGCTGGTTTGCGATGGATCCGCGCTGGCCGATGGCGCAGTTCATCACCGCCATCGTGGCGGGCATGGGGCTGCAAGGATGCTGGCTGATGGTCAGCTCCATGGTGGCCGACGTCTGCGACGAGGACGAGCTCAAGACCGGCCTGCGGCGCGAAGGCATGTTCGGTGCGGTGAATGGCTTTGCCCTCAAGGCTGCCCTGTCGCTAACGGCTCTCATTGGCGGAATTCTACTTCAGTTTTCCGGTTTTGATGCGGATGGCGTCGACAAGTTTGAAGCCCGCACGATTGAGCAGGTGATCGAGCCGGCGCGTGCCTGGACGCTTGAGGATGAAGCTTTCATTGCCGCCACGGCGGAATTTGAAAAAAACGCTGTCCGCTTTGTCGAGATATCCGAGGACAAGTCGAGCATTGAAGGTAGCAAATGGACCGTTTTGGGCCGGTTGCTTAAAGGCGAATCGGTCTATTTTCGCTGGTATGAGTTTGAAGATGCGGTTCATGAATATCTGGGCGCCGTTGATACCTGCGGAGCAGAGGCATCGGCGGAAACAAGAATGGAGATGGAGAGCTATGCGGAATCCGTGCGAAGCGGCTTCCTGACCGATCTCGCAGAGCTGAATAAAACCTCGCTGATGATGAAGAAGCTCATCATCGGCTTCCAGGTTGCGGGGCTGCTGATCGCCCTGGCGATCTTTGCCTTCTACCCCATCACCCGCCAGCACGCCGAGGAAACCCGCCGCAAGCTCGACGAGCGTAAGCAAAAGGAGACCAAATAGAATGGGTCGAATTCTTGGGGAAATACGAAAACAAGCCGGAAAGGCCGCTTGAACCACTCGCGATGCTCGCTATTTGCTCCGCAAATTATCAATCGCGTTGCTCATGGCTGCCGTTCGGCAGTGAAGCGGCACTACACCTGTTTGTGGCATAAATGTAGTAACGCTTCACCCCGAAGGGGAAAGCGTTTTTTCTGTTGAGGTATGAGCATGAAAAAAAGAACGATCATTCTCCTGCTGGCATGTTTTTGCTCCGGCATGGCATCTGGTTCCGATTGGCAGCGGAACGGCGAAAACCTGCTCTGCAACTTTAACAACATGTACAACCCCTGCGTGGTCGAGACCGGAGGGGAGTATAGATTCAAGATGTGGTTCTTCGGCTGGGCCACCAGCACGGGCAATCCGGATGTTCCCGGCTATGACGCCATTTTCCTCGCTCGCTCCAAGGATCTCAAAACGTGGGAGGTCCACTGCAAGGACGGTTCGTGGGACACCGCCATGAATCCCGCAAAGTGGTTCCCGGTTCTGCACGCAGATGAACGCTGGTATGGAACATGCCACATCGGCGATCCCTCGGTGGTGCTGAAAGACGGTCGGTACTACATGGCCTACAGCTCCACCTCGGATCCTTTCGCTGAAGCGGTGGAGGGCTATCCCGTCCAAATGGCGCAGTGCGTGATGGGGGCGGTTTCCGACGACGGCATCCATTGGTCCAAGTCGGATCAGCCGTTGCTGATCCGGGCGGAAGACCGTTTGCCGCCGGAGCCCGCGCCGGGGCGCATCGGCGATTTCCATCGCCCGTGCCTCCGATGGGAAAACAATCGCTGGCGGTTGTGGTTCGACTATTGGCTGCCGGGCGAAGGCGTCTGCATGGGCTATGCGGAAAACGAAGGGGATTTTTTGAAGTCCGCTGGCTTCAAGATTAAACACGACCTGAAAAAGCCAGTGCTGGCCAACTGGCCCAATCCCGAGATCATCCGCATTGGCGACACCTACCATGCCTTTGGCGATCCGGCCGGATATACAGTCAAGGAAGGGCAGTCGCATTGGATGGAGCGTCAGCTTTGCGAGGCCGTCTCCCCCGACGGCCTCAACTGGAAACGGCTCGATTTCATTCCGCCGGACGAGGATACCGACGCGAGCCACGTGCCGCAGGCGCTGGTCGCGGAAATCGACGGCAAGGAATGGCTCTACCTGTTCTACGCCACGCAATCCGGATACCGGAAGAATGATGGGAAATACCACTACCAGTATGATCGCATCCGCGCCATGCGTCGGCCGGTCAATGCGGGGAAACCAAACATTATCGTGATCTTCACCGATGACCAGGGCTATGCCGATGTCGGCGTCCACGGACAAGTGACGGATATCAAGACGCCCAATCTCGACTCGCTTGCAAGGGATGGTGTTGTCTGCACATCGGGCTACATCACTGCGCCGCAATGCTCGCCCTCGCGTGCGGGTTTGCTGACCGGTAAATACCAGCAGCGCTTTGGCTTCGACCACATCCCGAACGGCCCGTTGCGTCTGGAGGAAACCACGATTGCCGAGCGGCTGAAGGCGGCAGGCTATGCCACCGGCATG